>JBGOVA010000180.1:0-9147 GCA_041477875.1 Micropepsaceae bacterium
CAAAGACGTTGATTGCCACTACCGGCGTGACCCCGTGCAGCTTGAGATTCTGAATGTGCTTGACCATATTGGCCGCTCCCGCTTCCACGTCGGCCACATTTAAGGCCAGCATCTCCGGTGGCAGCGCTTTCCCGGCGACCACTTTATAACGCCCGCTGTGAGTCTTCAGCGCGCACCGACGTGCGTGCACTGGGTGGCCGGGTCAAGCCCGGCCATGACGAAAATTGTTCGAGCGTGTTGTCCCAATCGGAATGGTTGGTGTCGACCGCGCGCATTTCGACGCCGTGTTCTTGCGCGTCGCGGACGATTTGGGCGGGGGCATAGAAGCCCATGGGTTGCGAGTTCAGCAGCGCGGCGGCGAAGACGTCAGGATAGTGGCACTTGATCCAGGAGGAGAAGTACACGAGCAGGGCGAAGCTTGCGGCGTGGCTTTCGGGGAAGCCGTAGTCGCCGAAGCCTTTGATCTGCTCGAAGCAGCGTACGGCGAAGTCGCGCTCGTAACCGTTCGTCACCATGCCGTTGATGAATTTGTCTTCGAAGGTTTTGATCGTTCCCAAGTGGCGGAACGTCGCCATCGAACGACGCAGTCTGTCGGCTTCCGACGGGGTGAATTTTGCGGCGACGATCGCGATGCGCATGGCCTGTTCCTGGAACAGCGGTATGCCCAGCGTGTTTTTTAGAACCTCCTTGAGTTCAGGTTTGGGGTAGTCAGGCTTGTCGATCCCCTGCCTGCGTCGCAGATAAGGATGAACCATGCCCCCTTGGATGGGGCCGGGACGCACGATCGCGACTTCGATGACGAGATCGTAGAAATTTTCCGGCTTGAGACGCGGCAACATCGACATTTGTGCGCGACTCTCGACCTGAAACACGCCGATCGAGTCAGCGCGCGATAGCATGCGGTAAATCTCCGGTTCTTCCTTGGGAATGGCGGAGAGATCAGCAAGCAGGCCGTAGTGTTTGTTCAACATCTCCAACGCTTTGCGGATGCACGACAGCATGCCGAGCGCCAGCACATCGACCTTCAGAATGCCGAGTTCATTGAGGTCGTCTTTGTCCCATTCGACAACGGTGCGATCCTCCATCGCTGCATTGGAGATAGGGATGACTTCGTCGAGACGGCCACGAGTCATCACAAAGCCGCCGACGTGCTGAGAAAGGTGGCGAGGGAACTCGATGAGTTGCTGTGCCAACAATAGGGCCTGAGCGAGCCGCTTGTCGGTGGGATCGAGACCTATGCGTTTGACTTCATCGCTTATCGGCGCGTCCGTCGACCAGCCCCATAAAGTCCCGGCGAGTGCGCCGATCGTGTCCTCGGAGAGGCCGAAGGCTTTGCCGATGTCGCGGATGGCACTGCGGCCGCGGTAACAGATCACCGTTGCGGCGAGGCTGGCGCGTTCGCGGCCGTAACGCTTGTAGATGTATTGGATGACGTCTTCGCGTCGTTCGTGCTCGAAATCGACATCGATGTCCGGTGGTTCGCGTCGCTCGGCCGAAAGAAAGCGTTCGAACAAAAGATCGACTTGATTGGGATCGACCTCGGTCACGCCGAGGCAATAGCAAACGACGGAGTTCGCGGCGGAGCCGCGGCCCTGGCAGAGAATCGGCTTTTTGTCCGGGAGATCCGAGCGGGCGAAGCGGACGATATCGTGGACGGTCAGGAAGTAAGGCGCGTAGTTCAGCTCGGCGATCAGTTTGAGTTCGTGGTCGAGGGCGTTGCGTACTTTCGGCGGCAGGCCTTCTGGATAGCGTTTGCGCGCACCTTCTTCGGCATAGAAGACCAACGCTTCTTGCGGCGTGGCGAAGCCTTCGCGGGTTTCGTTGGGGTATTCGTAACGCAGTTCCTTGAGTGAGAAGCGGCAGCGGTCGGCGAAGCGGGCTGTTTCTTCGATCGCCTCGGGCATGCGGCGGAAGAGGCGCGCCATTTCGGCTGGGGATTTCAGATGGCGCTCGGCGTTGGCTTCGAGGCGGAAGCCTGCGGCATCCAATGTCGTGTGTTCGCGGATGCATGTGAGCACATCCTGCAACGCCCGGCGCTCGGGGGCGTGATAGAGCACGTCGCCGATGGCAATGGGCGGGATTCTATGCTCGTGCACGAGTTCGGCGATGCGTTTGAGGTGGCGTAGGTCGTCGCCGCGATAGGCGACCGAGACGCCGAGCCAGAGGCGATCCGGTGCGATTGCGCGGAGACGTTTCAGTATCGGACTTGCGAGCGCGACGTTGGGGCGCGGTGGAACGACGATCAGAAGAAGGCCTTCGGCGAATTCGATGAGGTCGTCGAGGACAAGAATACAGTCGCCTTTTTCGGCGCGCTTGTTGCCGACGGTGAGCAGGCGGCACAGGCGACCATAAGCGGCACGATCCGTCGGATAAGCCAAGATGTCGGGCGTGCCGTCGCTGAAGACGAGGCGGCTGCCGACGACAAGGCGCATCTCCAGTTCCTTGGCCTGCGCGTACGCGCGAACGACACCGGCGAGCGAGTTGCGGTCGGCGACGCCGATGGCGGTGAGGCCCAAGGCGTGAGCTTGCTTGACGAACTCGCTTGGATGTGAACCGCCGCGCAGGAAGGAGAAATTCGTCGTGACGGCAAGTTCGGCGTAGGGCGCGGGCGAAGCGGTGTCTTCGCCGCTGCGGTTTTTGGGCGATGGGAGCGCGACGACGGTGCTTGAGTCCTCGGTCATGCGAAGAGCCCGTGCACGAACCAACGGGGGGGCTTTGTCTCGTGGCCGAACAGGCCTTCGCGGTAGAGCCAGAAGCGGTGGCCGTGGTTGTCTTCGATGCGGAAGTAGTCGCGCGTCAAGGTGCGGCCCTTGTCGTCGCGCCACCATTCCATGGCGATGCGTTCAGGGCCCTCGGCGTGGGTGATTTCGTGCAGAACGCGGCGCCAGCGGAATTGGGCCGGGGGGCCGTCGGGGACTTCGGCGATGGCGTCGATTTCCTCAGGCTTCTCGAACAGGCGCAAGGGGCGGGCGGGGCCGTCGGTGTCTTGTTGAGGACTTTCCGACTGCGCGGCAGTCGGCAGGTTTTCGCGCGCGGGGACGTTGATCACGGCGAATTCGGGGATGTGGGTTTCCTGCGGGGCGAAGCGCATGACGCGGCGCGTCCCGAAACGCACGCCCAGGCGGTCGATCAAGTGGGCGATGTCATCGCTTCCGGTCGCGCTCGAGACGATGTCTTTTTGGGCGGCTTCGGTTTTCTCAGCGGTCGTGACCGAGAGGCGCACGACGTCGAAACCGTAACCGGGATCGAGTTCGTCGGTGAGCGAGGAAAACCGCTCTCTGAACAGGCGGCACAAAGCGCGCGTGTCGCGTTGCGGTTTGCTGGTGGCGACGGAGAGGCGGCGGACGGCGCCGTCGACGCGATAGAGCGTCACCTGCAGCGCGCGCGCGCCGTCGCCGCGTTCCTCCATGCGGCGCGCGAGGTCGCCCGCCAGATGCTCGATCGTTTGCAGGACGCTTGCTTCTTGCGTCACAGGTTCGGCGAAGCAGCGTTCCGCGATGTAAGGCGGCAGCGGCAGGCGCGGCGTGATGGGTTCTTCCAAAACTCCGAAGGCTTGGTCGAAGCGGCGCAATAGGATGGCGCCGAAGCGCGCGGCCAAGGGCGCGCGCGGGCGGTCGACGATGTCGGCGATTTTCTTCAAGCCCACACGGATTAGGGCGTCGACTTTGTCCGCGTCGAGACGCAGTGCGGCGAGCGGCAACGGCAACAGGGTTTCGCGCAAGGCGGCGACGGCGACGACAGTAGGTTTGCCGTAGCGCGCGAAGCCCCAAGCTGCGCCGACCGTTCCGGCAATCGCGGCCCGTGCAGTGAAACCTTGGGTGCGAAGACGGCGGGTCATGTCTTGGCGCATCGCTTCTTCGCCGCCGAAGAGATGCGCGCAGCCGGTGATGTCGAGCATCATGCCGTCGGGGGCGTTCAGGCCGGTGAGCGGCGTGTAACGGCTGCACCAATCGGTGATCGCTTCCAGGAGATTTTGATCGGCCGTGTCGTCGGTGTGCTCGACCTTGATCTGCGGGTACATCGCGCGCGCGTCGGCGAGCGGCATGCCCGGTTTGAGGCCGAGCGATTCCGCCCGCGCGTTCAGCGCCGACAGGCGCAGAGCGCTCTTGACCTCCCGCACAACAACGCGCGGGTCATCCGGCCTTGGCGAGAGCCCGCGTTCGATCCGGTCGGTCGGCAAATGTTCGAGCCAGACCGCCAGATAGCGCCGGGACGGCAAACTTACGCTCATGGGGATGCCACATCACCGTCCATTGGCCGCAAGAGCCAAAACGGTTTTTTACGAGGTCAAGGTGGAAGTTCGCTTTGCCGATGCCGCCAAACTGGTCGGCGCGGCTGGGCGCGGAGGAAACGAACCAGCGCGTCGTTGCGGCATTGGGTTCGATCGCGCCCGAATGGCGCAGGATCAAACCGAAGCCCATGCCTTCTTGCGCGGCCAGAACCAAACGTCGTGTCGCCGTCAGGTCGAGCACGCGGGCATGTACAGGGAACTCGCCGATGACGGCGGCGAAGCCGCGGCACTTCAGAGCCTCCCCCATCGCCCACAGCACGTCCTCGGCGCGCGGCACGTGGAGATAGATGAGCGAGGCGGCGTCGAAGCCCGAGAGCTTTAGGCCCGGCAGATAGGGGCGCCCGATCTCCGCCATCGTGAAGTCATGTTGGATGTAGAGCGTGTGCGCCTCGCGCTGATGGGCGCGCGCGGCGAGGCCGAAGGCGAAGCCCGCGGCCGACCCCAGATCGAGCGACGCTTTCGGCAAAAGTTCGTGCACGGTGCCGCGATGGAGACCGCCGCCCAGCGTTTCATCGATCGCCGGCACGCCGGTTTCGACGTGCATGCGGGCGCTCTGGGGCGCTTTGCGGATGCAAGCCGCCTCGATCGCCGCAATGGTCTGCCGCAGGGACGCGATGCCCTCCGCCGCCATGGAGTTTGGCACGGGTCTCACCTCGGTGGTTGAGGATGTTCCTATTTTGTTCTATCTCATACCCACAAGGATCGGTTGTCAACCCTCGCGTGCAAAAGCCAGCGTTTTCCTTGTGTTTTGGCCGTCCCGCCTGCGCCGAGATTGGAGTACGGTCCGTACCCCTACGCCATCCCGAGGATCACCCTATGAAAGCCGCCGTCTATTACGAGAATGGTCCGCCGTCCGTCTTGAAATACGAGGATGTCGAGGACCCGCATCTCTATGCGCCGGGCGTCATCATCAAGGTCGAGGCGGTGAGCATCGAAGGCGGCGACACGCTGAACCGCGCGGGCGGGGCGCTGATCACGGTGCCGCATATCGTCGGCTATCAGGCGGCCGGCACGATCGTTCAGGTCGGCAAGGACGTCACGCATTTGAAGGTCGGGCAGAAGGTCGTGACCGTGAATGCGTTCGGTTCGCATGCGGAACTGCGCTCCGTGCCGGCGCGCAATGCGTGGCCGGTGCCGGACGGGTTCGACATCAAGCAGGCGTCGGCGATTCCGGTGCCGTTCGGGACGGCGGACGATTGTCTGTTCGAATTCGGCCGGCTCAAAGCGGGCGAGACCGTGCTCGTGCAGGCGGGCGCCGGTGCCGTCGGCATTGCCGCCATTCAGCTCGCCAAGCGCGCCGGCGCTCGCGTGTTCGCGACGGCCTCAGGCGACGAGAAGCTCGCGAAGCTGAAGCCGCTCGGCATGGATCACGGCATCAACTACACGAAGCAAGACGTCGTCGCGGAAGTGATGAAGCTAACGGACAACAAGGGCGTCGATCTGATCGTCGATCCGGTCGGCGGGTCGACGTTGCAGAAGAGCCTGCTGGCGCTTGGACATCGCGGGCGTGTGTCGATGGTCGGGCGCGCGGGGCGCGAGGCGATGACCATCGACGTGTCGAGCCTGATGGGCGGCAACCGGTCGCTGACCGGCGTGTACCTGGGCGCAGAGATCATGACCGATCGCGCGCACAACATGATCCAGCGTCACATCGACGATGCGGCCGCGGGCAAACTCAAGGTCGTGATCGACAAGACGTTCCCGCTCAAAGATGCCGCGGCGGCGCATGCCTACATCGAAAGCCGCAAGGCGGTTGGGCGCGTGCTGCTGATTCCATGAGTGAAGGGCCGTCGAAGCTTGGCGCGTGGCCGGTGCGCATCGCCACGCGCGAGGACATTCCGCGCATCCGCCCGCTGATGGACCGGTCGATCCGCGAGCTCCTGAAGCCCTATCTGTCGCCGGAAGCGGTCGAGGGTTCGTTCGAGATCATGGGGCTCGATACGCAGCTCATCGACGACGGGACGTATTTCGCGATCGACGACGGGTCGATGATTGTCGGCTGCGGCGGGTGGAGCGCGCGCTCGACGCTGTTCGGCGGCGATCACACGTCGGGGCGTAGTGCCGTGCTGCTCGATCCGGCGACGGGCGCCGCGCGCGTGCGTGCAATGTATACGAGCCCGGACTACACGCGGCGCGGCGTGGGCCGCGCGATCCTTGTTGCGTGCGAGCAGGCGGCCGCGCAAGCGCGGTTCAAACGAACCGAGTTGATGGCGACGATGGCAGGCGAGCCGCTCTATCGCGCGTGCGGCTATCGCGTGATCGAGCCGGCGAGTTCAACGACGTCGAGCGGCGTGCGCGTTCCGCTGCTCAGGATGGGCAAAGCGCTTTAGAAGCGTCCGCCGGTCTTGAAACCGCCGCCCTTGAAGCCGCCGCCGGTTTTGAAGCCGCCTATTTTGGGGAAGGACGAGGACGGCAGGCGGAAACGCGGGCCGGAACCTCCGCTCCATCCGCCGCCGCTCCAATTGCCGCCGCCGTCCCAATCATGGCGGCGGTAGCCGCGCTGGAACAGGCTCCATAGTACGGCACCTTGGATGGCGCCGCGGACGATGCCACCGATCAGATCGCTGGCCGCGTCGTGGCGGTCGAATTCGAATTGACCCCAGGGGCCGTCGTAGCGGTTGCGGCGGAAATTGTCGCGCACGCCTTCGAGTTCGCCGCGGCGGCGCGCGACCTCGCGCGCCTCGTCGCGGATTTGCGCGACGTCGGCGTCGGCCTTCGCGATTCCCTTTTGCGTCTGCTCGATTTGCTGGACGAGGCGGTCGTCGTCGGGCGTGCGCGTGGCTTGCGCTTCGCGGTACATCGTCTGCAGGTCTTCGCGCGCGATGGCCTGCGTCAGTACGGCGAGCGCTTCGTCGTGGGCTCGACGGTCGCCCTCGTCGAGGAGTCTCGTGCGTTCCTGATCGAGCGCGGCGAGCGTTGCTTGCGCCTTCGTCAGCGTGTCGGTCGCGGCCTTGAGTTCGGCTTGCGCGGTCACGAGTTTCGTTTCGAGCGGGAGTATGCCCGCCTCCATCAGAGCGGCGCGTTCGATCTCTTCGAGCTTATGGTCTTCGGCTTCGACGGTTCTGACGAGTTCGCCGGCGTGTTCGCGCAGACGCAACGGGATCTCGTTCAGCGACAAATAATTCGGTCGCGCCGTCTCATAGCCGACGAGCGCCGCGACCTTGCGATCGAAAAAGCGGGCGAAGTTTCCGGCTTTGTACTCCGAGGTGGCGAAGGTGCGCTTCCATAGGTACATGAACAGCGGGTCGGCTTCGTAGGGTTTGCGCTTCGTTTCGCGGTCGGCTTCGGCTTGCTTCGCTTTTTCGTCCGCCGCCTCGGCGATTTTCGCCGCTCCGTCGACGCAGGCGCGCTGGACTGTCCACGCGGGGTCGGCTGCCATTTGCTTTTCGGCTTGGGCTTGGAGCGCCTTGATCGGCTCTCCCGCTGCCTCTAATGCGGCCGTCTTGGTGCGATGATCGGCTTCCGCCGCGACGACGGTGCTTTGCGCGCCGCCGTGACGGATCAAGAGTTGATCAAGCTTGGCTTTGTGCGTGCGCAGGAGCTCGAGCGCGCGGCGCTCGGCCGCGTCAATTTCGCCCACGGCCTCGTTGCGCGTCAGCGCATCAAGCCGGATCAACGCCAGCGCCCGATAGCTGTCGGTCAGCTGCTTGCGTTGACGTTCGGCCTCTTGAGCGGCGGAGCTTAGAACCTGCGCCAGGCGGTTCTCGTTCGTGCGCACGTCATTGATGGCGTTTTCGACCGAGGACAGCGCTTCGCGACCGGAGACGAGCATCACTCTTCCCACGAGGTGATCGCGCCGCCGAGCACGGACATGCGATAGCGCGGGTCAAGCTCACCGCGCGCCTTCTCGCCCAAGAGACGGTTTTCGACGATACCGTTATCTTGTTTGTCACGCGCGACATCGTTGAAGGTCGATTCGGGCACGCGGATGCCCCAGGCAGAGACGTTGTAAATGCGGTCGTCTTCTTCGCTGCGGATCGGCATGGTCAGCGGGCGACCCTCCGGCCCGACCGCCTCGACGATCAAGTAGTAGTTGCGCCCCCGATCGTTGCCTTCCGGATATCGCCAGACGCCGGACACTTCGTTTGGACGCGACACGACCATCAATTGGTAAGTCTGGATGAGTTTTACTCGCAGCGATTCGAGCCCCGCGACCGCTGCACGCGCGCTTGGCGCATCGCCTTGCGCCACCGCGTTGCGCCCATCGCCGAGAAGGGCCGCGGCCTGCGTGCGAGCGGGATCGACGCGCGCCTCTGCGATGGCGGCGTCATAGGCCGACTGCAGCGCTTTGGGCAGCGTTTCGGCAAGCTCGACACGCGCGGTTTCCGCGGCCTGCTGGCGCGGGCCGACGATGCCGTATTGGTACCCTGCCCACAGCGCGGTCGTGCCGATGAGGATCGCCGCGGTCCAGCCGGCGATGCGGCCGCGATTGATCCAGACGAGTGCGAGCGAGCGGCCGAGGCTCGGTGGGGGCGGCGTGTAGAGGAAGCGGCTTTCCCTGAGGGCCTTGATGCCCTGGGCGATCACGATGTCGGTGACCTCGATGCCTTGGGTGCGATAGATCTCGCGCAGGCGGTCGCGCAGCGCGTTGTCGCGGTCGCCTTGGCCGAGCTCGCGTTCGACGATGAGTTCGCGATGGCGGATCGTGTCGACCACGTCCATCGCGAGCATCAGCTCGTCGAGCGTTTGCGGTTTGGCGACGGCCGGAACCGCCGCAGGCGCAGCGGACATTAGAGGTTGAAGGCCTTCCCTTGCGCGACGAGGAGCGCGAGGCGGCGCTTGCCGTCTTCGACCGCGTCGCGAATCTCGGCCGAGTTCTGCGTCGCGAGTTTGCGCATTTCCTCGATGATGGTGCG
>JBGOVA010000103.1:0-16305 GCA_041477875.1 Micropepsaceae bacterium
AGCGTCACTTGATAGGCGCCGATATGCTGGGTGATGCCGCCGGCTTCGCCCGCCGCCACGTCCGTTTGACGCAGCGCGTCGAGCAGCGAGGTCTTGCCGTGGTCGACGTGACCCATGATCGTCACGACCGGCGCGCGCGACACGAGCGTCTCGTCGGCGTCAACGTCACCGACCAAGCCTTCGAGTACGTCCGCTTCCGCCACGCGCTTGACGCTATGACCGAATTCTTCGGCGATGAGCTGCGCCGTGTCGGCATCGAGCGTGGTGTTGATCGTCACCATCTGCCCTTGCTTCATCAGATTCTTGATGATGTCGACGGCGCGCGTCGCCATACGATTGGCGAGTTCTTGAACCGTGATCGATTCCGGGATGACGACGTCGCGCACGATCTTCTGCGGCGCTTCGTCGGCCTTGCCCATCTGCGCGCGTTGCGCGCGCTGCACATGCCGCTTGTAGGCGGCAATCGAACGCACGCGCTCCGAATCGTCGAGTGCCGTGACGACGCTGAGTTTGCCGGCGCGGCGGCCGTCATCGGCCACCTTGCGCGGTGCGGGCGGCGCCTTCGGCGGCGGACCCTTGATGCCGCCCGGACCGGCGACGCGCCGACGTGCACGGCCATCGTCCTCTTCCATCGTGCGGCGCGGCGGGAATGTCGTTGCGCCGGGCGCACCGGGTCCGGCAGGCCCGGGCCTTGCGGAAGACGGCGTGCGTGGCCCGCCAGGACCGCCCGCAGGCCGTGCCCCACCAAGTCTGTCCGACGACGGACGCGCGGACGTACGCGGCAGCGGTGCGGCCGACGCAGGGCGCTCGTCCGCCGAATCGAGCCTGCGGCGCGCATCGTCTTCCGCCTTGCGGCGAGAACCTTCGTCGACGGCGCGACGCGCATCTTCCTCGGCTTTGCGCTTGGCGGCGGCCTCGCGCTCGCGCGTCAAGCGCGCTTCTTCTTCGGCGCGGTGTTTGGCTTCCTCTTGAACGCGGCGGCGCTCGCCTTCTTCGGCGACGCGCGCGTCTTTGAGCGCGCGCGAACGCGCCTCTTTCTCCTCTTCCGTCAGCGTCCTCAAAACCATACCGCCGGATTTCGGCTGCACGGGGGGTTGCTTGGCGGGCTTCGCGGACGCCTGCGCCGCGGGTGGCGCGGCCTCGACCTTCGCCGCTTCGACGTGCCTCGCCGGTGCCGGCTTGACGGGCGCACCTGGGCGGACCGGCGCGCGCTTCGTCTCGACGACAACGGCTTTCGAACGGCCATGACTGAACGCCTGGCGCACGACGCCGGTGTCCGGACGTTTCACGGACAGTGTCTTGGGCCCGGAGGCATGCAGAGTCTTTTCGCCGTCCGGGGTCTTACCTTCAGTCATGCGCGTTCATCGATCCTTTTCATTCGAACAAAGTCTGCAACTCACTCAGACACGCCAGAGGCCCGCGGTCATCAAGCCGCGCCCCATTCCGGCGGACACAAAACGCGGAAGCCGCCAAGCCGCTCTGCTTCGCCCACAAACCGTGCCGCGAGCGACCCTGACGTGAGCGCAGCATGTACCACACTTTCGCGGCCCATTGCCAAGCCGATTTCCGCTTGAGATAGGCATCCGATGACCGGGATTCCGCCCCGCCTGCGTGCATAAGTCACAAGTTTGCCACGATCGGCCGGCCCCGAATCCGAGGCTTCCACGAGCACCGCGGCCTGCCCGTCGCGGGCGCGAAACGTTTCTTCAACTTGTCCGTATCCGATCACAATCTGGCCCGCCCGCCGCGCCAGCCCCAGATAGTCGATCAAGCGCTGCACCAAGAGCCGCTCGACCTGCGCCACAAGCTCCGGTGGACAGCGCACCGACGATTTCGCCGCTTTCGCGAACAGGCCGCGCTCGCAAGCCCGCGCAATGAATTCGCGCGTGGAGGTGACCCAATAACCGCGTCCCGGCAATTTGTGCGCGACGTCGGGGACGATCAAGCCCTCCGGCCCCTCGACAAAGCGCACCATCCGCTCGGGCGATTGCACCTCGCCCGTGACGATACAGCGCCGAAGAGGGCCTTCGGCACCGTGATCGTTTTCGGCATGCACGCTTCGTCCCCGACCTCGCGTCACGCAGTCGGCTCCTCCGCCTCCGCGGTTTCTTCAGCCGCTTCCTCAACCTTCTCGGGCGGTGCTTCGATCCACCCCGCGGTAACGCGCGCCGCCATGATGATGGCGTTCGCCTCGTCGGAATTGAGGCCGAAATTCTCGAGGATCCCTGGCATGCGCTTGCGCTCGCCGTTGACCTGCTCGTTCCAGCCGAGGAGATCGTCCGTCGCGCAACCCGCGAGGTCTTCGAGCGACTTTACGCCACCCTCGCCCAGCGCCACCGCCATCGTCGGCGTCACGCCTTCGACGGCCATGAGCCCGTCTTCCACGCCGAGTTCGCGACGCTTCTCGTCGAGGACGGCGTTCTGCTTCTCGAGGTAGTCTTGCGCGCGGCGCTGCAGGTCCGCGGCGGTCTCCTCGCCGATGCCTTGAATCTCGGCAAGCTCCTCCGGAACCACAAAGGCGAGGTCCTCAACCTGCGAGAAATTCTCCGACGCAAGCAACTGCGCCAACGTCTCGTCCACATCGAGCGCGGTCATGAACAGCTCGGTACGCTTGCGGAATTGCTCCTGACGCCGCTCTGATTCTTCGGCTTCCGTCAGAATGTCGATCTGCCAGCCTGTCAGCTGCGACGCCAACCGCACGTTCTGCCCGCGCCGCCCAATGGCGAGCGAAAGCTGATCGTCGGGAACGACGACTTCGATGCGCCGCGTATCTTCGTCGAGCACGACCTTGGCGACTTCCGCCGGCGCCAGCGCGTTGACGACGAAATTGGCCGCATCGATCGACCACGGGATAATGTCGATCTTCTCGCCCTGCAGCTCTTGCACGACGGCCTGCACGCGGCTGCCGCGCATACCAACGCACGCGCCGACGGGATCGATCGAGGAATCCTTCGAAACCACCGCGATTTTCGCGCGCGAACCCGGATCGCGCGCCACCGACTTGATCTCGATGATGCCGTCGTAGATTTCCGGCACCTCCTGCGCGAACAGCTTTGCCATGAATTGGGGATGCGTGCGTGACAGGAAGATTTGCGGGCCCCGCGCTTCGCGGCGAACGTCGTAGATGAAGGCGCGGATGCGATCGCCCGTGCGGAACGTCTCGCGCGGCAGCAACTCGTCGCGCCGCACGAAGGCTTCGCCGCGCCCGAGGTCGACGACGACGTTGCCGTATTCGACGCGCTTGACCGTGCCGTGCACGATCTCGCCGATGCGGTCCTTGTATTCCTCGTGCTGCTTCTCGCGCTCCGCGTCGCGCACCTTCTGGAAGATCACCTGCTTGGCGGCTTGCGCGGCGATGCGGCCGAAGTCGATGGGCGGCAGCGGTTCGGCGATCAAGTCGCCCGTCTGCGCCGCCGGATTGCGGATCTGCGCTTCGTCGAGCGTGATCTCGGTCGCCTCGTTCTCGACCTTGTCGACGACGAGGCGCAGGCGATGCAACCGCGTCTCGCCGGTCTTCGGATCGATCTCGGCCTTGATTTCGTTGTCCTGGCCGTAGCGCGATTTCGCGGCTTTCTGCACCGCTTCCTCCATCGCCGCGATCACGATCTGCTTGTCGATCGACTTTTCGCGCGCGACCGCGTCCGCGATCTGCAGAAGCTCAAGTCTGTTTGCACTAACGGCCATAGCGTCTCACTCCGATTGCGCCGGATGCTTCCCGGCGGCCTTTTTGCGTTTCAAATCCTGCGCGATCAATTCGTCGGTCAACACGAGCTTCGCGTCGCCGATCGACATAAAGGGCACCGCAAGTTCGCCGCGCCCCTTTGCTTCACCCAATTCCGTTTCAACGACGACGTCTTCGCCTTTGAGCCCCTTGAGCACGCCGCGAATGCGCTTGCGCCCTTCAAGCGGATACTTCAGTTCGAGCCTCGCCTCATGCCCGGTGAAGGCTTCGAAATCGCGCCGCCGCGTCAGCGGTCGATCGATGCCGGGCGAGGAAACCTCGAGCACGTATTCGCTCTCGATCGGATCGTCCTCCTCGAACGCCGCCGAAATCGCGTGGCTGAGCTTCGCGCAATCGTCGACGTCCATCGTCCCGTCGCCGCGCTCCGCCATCACCTGCAGCACCGGTCGGTTCGCGCCGCTCAGCCGCACGCGCACGAGACCGTAGCCCAGCGCCGCAGCGATGGGCTCGATCAATCGTTCAAGTTCGGCAACGCGCGACATCCGCTCACCAGATTGAGGTCCCGAACAAAAGCCTTCGGCCGCCCGGCTGGGTAAACCCAGCCAGCGAACAAGGCTCATCTTGTCCGAGGAATGGCCAACATATAGCGCCGGCAAGGTCCCGCGCCAAGGCCAAAGGCGCGACTTCAGGTCCGGATAAATCGCAGATACACGCAAGGGCGCCCGGCCCTCAGCGCTTTTTGCTCATACCGCGTCGCCGGCCAGTCACTCGGCCGCACGCGCCAATCGGCGGGCGATTCAGCCGTCCAATGGAACCGACGATCCTGCATCAGGTGCGCAAGCGCCCAGCACGCATATTCCATGTGGTCCGTCGCCAAGCGGAACTCGGAGCCGCGCTTCAGCACGCGCGCGATTTCGTCGAGTGTCCCCGGTTGCACGAAGCGGCGCTTGTGATGCCGAAGCTTCGGCCACGGATCGGGGAACAACACATAGACCGCGGACAGCGATTGGCCCGGCAACCGCGGAATCACGTCGCGCGCGTCATCCATGTGAACGCGCACATTCGTGAGCGCGCCCTCGTCGATCCGCGTGAGAAGCTTTGCGACACCGTTCAGGAACGGCTCGCAGCCGATATAGCCGCACGCCGGGTGGGCGCGCGCTTGAGCAGCGAGATGCTCGCCGCCGCCGAACCCCACTTCAAACGCGAATTCGCGCGCACCGGGAAACAACGCGGCGAGATCGATCGTGCCATCAGGCACGCCGATCTTCGGCAGCAGGTCTTGGACCAACACTTGCTGCTGGGCGCTGAGCGGCCGGCCGGTCCGCCGGCCGTAGAGCTCGCTGCGCCTGCGCGCTCTCTCCGTCAGGCGAAGTGGCGTTTGAGCTGCGGAACCAAGTCCGTGCGTTCCCATGAGAAGCCCCCGTCGGCTTCAGGCGCCCGGCCGAAATGACCATAGGCCGACGTGCGCGCATAGATCGGCCGGTTGAGGCTCAGATGCTCGCGAATGCCGCGCGGCTTCAAGCTCACCATTTCCGGCAACGCTTTCTCGAGTTTGGCTTCATCGACCTGCCCCGTATCGTGCAGATCGACATAAAACGACATCGGATCGGCAACGCCGATCGCGTAGGCGATCTGGATCGTGCAACGCTCGCCCAACCCGGCCGCGACGACGTTCTTCGCGAGATAGCGCGCGGCATAAGCCGCCGAACGATCGACCTTCGTCGGATCCTTGCCGGAGAACGCGCCGCCACCGTGAGGCGCCGCGCCGCCGTAGGTGTCGACAATAATCTTGCGTCCGGTAAGACCCGTGTCGCCGTCCGGCCCGCCGATGACGAAGCGCCCCGTCGGGTTCACGAACAGTCCGTCTTCAGGGCACATCCAGCCGGACGGTATCGTGCTTTCGATGTAAGGCTTCACGATCGCGCGGATATCACGCTGGTCGAGGCCGTCGACATGCTGCGTCGACACGACGATCTTCGCCGCGCGCACAGGCTTTCCGTTTTCGTATTGCAGGGTGACTTGGCTCTTGGCGTCGGGCAAAAGCTCCTTGGCCTTGCCTGAGCGGCGCGCATCCGACATCGCCTTCAGGATGCGGTGCGAATAGAAAATCGGCGCCGGCATATATTCTTCCGTCTCGCGGCAGGCATACCCGAACATGATGCCCTGGTCGCCCGCGCCCTCATCCTTGTTGCCGAGCGCATCGACGCCCATCGCGATATCGGCCGATTGCGCATGAACGAGGCATTCGATGCGCGCCGTGCGCCAATCGAAACCTTCTTGGTCGTAGCCGATGTCCTTGATCGCCGCGCGCGCGGTTTCGATCAGTTGGTCATGGCCGACCCCTTCAGGGCCCCGCACTTCGCCGGCAAGCACCACGCGATTCGTCGTCGCCAGCGTCTCGAGCGCGACGCGCGCCTCGGGCATGTGGCTCAACATCAGATCGACGATCGAATCCGAAATCCGGTCGCACACCTTGTCGGGGTGCCCTTCGGAGACCGATTCGCTCGTGAAGAGATAATTCTTGCGGGACGACATGTGTTGGCTGCCAATCAAAAAAAGAGCCGCGCCTTTCGCAGGGATCGCGAAAAGCGCGGCTTTCTGTCAGGGATGGTCTGCTACGTCAAGCGCGTTGCGCTTCCCGCAGTTCGACGACCCGAAAATCCGGATAGGCCTCTTCTTCGCCCGTCAGGGATTTCACGAGCTCGAGCATACGCTTGCGAACCCGCGGATCTGTGATCTTCGTGAACGCGCGCACGAGCTGGAAGCCCTCTGCGCTCGACACGAATTCCATCATGTAGGGGCCTGCGTCGACATCGGTCGAAGCACCATGGCTCTGACCGTTGCCGTTCACACGGCTCGCGCGGTTCTCGGCGGAAATATCGTCGAAAAAGTACGACACCGGTACGCCAAGGATGTTCGAGATATCATAGAGCCGGCTGGCGCCAATGCGATTGGCACCCTTTTCGTACTTCTGGACCTGCTGGAACGTGAGGCCCAGAAGTTCGCCAAGCTTTTCCTGGCTCATTCCGATCAGCATACGGCGCAAACGAACGCGGCTGCCGACATGTGCGTCAATGCAAGAGGGTTGCTTTTTGGCCAAGGGGGGGGACTCCTTTACGACTGACAAGAAGCCTGCTTGCAGCCACCAGCCCACAAACAAGCTCGACGAAACGTCTTTGTCGGTGGCCATCTTTTTTTGATGGCCTTGCCCCCCGAGGGCACTGCGAAGCACGCAAAACAAAAATACGAATGCACGTCTTCAGTCTGACGCCGTCAAGCCGACGATGTATGGGGGTCAATGGTCACGGCGCGCCCCTCGCGCTTCGTAACCTAAGAACCAAGCGACCCCCAGTAGCCAACCTGGTCTTGAATGATTCTCACTTAAAGCTACGCGGTTGTAATGGTCAACCGTCTTGTTGCGGCGAGCGATAAAAAAAGAAGCCAACGCCTGCGCTCGCGATCAGCATGATACTAAAGAATATATCGCCGATCTGCGAGAAAAGCGTTGGTTTCAGCGGCTTTGGCAGCGTCGCATCCAAAACGCCCGTTTGATCCAGCCCAAGAGAGGTAACGATACGCCCATATGGGTCGATGACGGCCGATACGCCGGTATTCGCCGCCCGAACGATCGCAAGACCCTCTTCGGCGGCGCGTACTTTCGCAATGCCGAGGTGTTGATAAGGCCCGGTCCACGGACCGAACCACGAATCATCCGTCATGGTTACGAGCCACTCGGGCCGATGCCCCGCCTCGACGACCGCACCGGGGAAAATCACCTCATAACAAATCAGCGGACTGAAGCTCGGGGTATGCGCAATCGCTAGGGTCTTGATCCCGGCACCTTTGCTGTATCCCTCGCTGCCCCCCGTGAGCTTGGTGATCCCCAGAGGCTCGAGCAATTGAAACAACGGCAAATATTCGCCGAACGGCACGAGGTGGGACTTGTCGTACGCGGCTAGGACGCGACCGTCGCCGGACACGGCCGTCATGCTGTTGAAATAGCGTCGCTTTCCCTCGCCCTCTTCGGTCCGGACGGTCCCCGTGAGAAGCGTCGTCGAATCGGGCAGTATGGCGGCGATGACGCGCAAGGCCTCGGGCTCCTGCAGCAGAAAGAAGGGCGGTGCGGCCTCGGTCCAAATCACGTGCGTGCGTGTCTCAAGTCCGGGCTGGCGCGTGAGATCGACCAGCAGGCGCCAATTCCGTTCGAGCAAATCCGGCCGCCATTTCTCGGCCTGCGGGACGTTGGGCTGCACGATGCGAAGCGCGATTCCCTCGAACGTCGGCGCCGGCCCCGGCGGCAAGCGCAGCCACCCGAAGATGAACAGGGCGACAAGCACGCCCAGCGCCGTCCCGAAGGGCCACGCCGTCCGCGAGGGCTTGCCGTCGGCGTCGATCAGCGTCGCCGGCGAAAACGCGATCATGACCGTGATCAAGCTCAGCCCGTAAATCCCGAATAGAGAGGCCGCTTGGAACATCGCGTCCCAACCGCTCCACACATAGCCCGGCAAATTCCAGGGAAAGCCGGTCAGCACATGGCCGCGTAGCCACTCGAAGGCCGAAACGCTCGCAGCCAACGTCGCGATGCGCGCGGGGCCGTTCGGCCAGCGCAACCGCGCCACGCCGGCTGCCGCGCCAAAGAACAACGCCAAGCCGCCTGGAAACAGAACCGCCACGAAGGGCAATTGCCACGCATGCGCCGCCGCATCGACGACGAACGCAAACCCGACCCAGTGCAGCCCGATCAGGAAGTAGCCGAACCCGAACGCCCAACCGGCAACGCCTGCCGCAAGCCAAGGCCGGCGCGCGTTGCCGGCGCAATCGATCATCCAGACAAGACAGGGAAACGTGAAGAACAAAAGCGGCCAAGCGTAGAACGGCGCGTAGGCCAAAGCCGAAACGGCGCCCAAGCCGGCAGCGATCAGCCAGCGCCTGCGTCCGCGGGCCTCGCGAACCCACGCGGCAGCCTTCTCAATCCGGGAGACGAATTCGACGCGCTTGAGTCCGCGCAGTATCGGGCTAGCCATCCACCGCGGCCATCGGCTTGCGGTGAGCATCCTTTTCGTTTGATGTTTCGGCCTCGGCCTGCGCGGCCTCTTCCTTGCGCTTCGTCACGCGCACGCGCAGCCGCTTGAGCCGGCGCGGATCGGCGTCCAGCACTTCGAACTCGACGCCGGCCGGGTGTTTGACGATCTCCCCGCGCTGCGGCACGCGCCCGACGAGCGAAAACACGAGGCCCGCCAACGTATCGATCTCTTCTGCCTCTTCCTCGTCGACGAGCGCAAAACCCACCGCCCTTTGGACCTCTTCGAGGTCGGCGCGCGCGCTGGCGTCGAATTCGCCGTCCTTGCGCGCGGCGATCAGCATCGCGTCGTCGGTATCGTGTTCGTCTTCGATGTCGCCGACGATCTGCTCGACCAAATCCTCGATCGAGGCAAGCCCGTCCGTGCCGCCGTACTCGTCGATAACGAGCGCCAAGTGAATGCGCGTCGCCTGCATCTTCACCAGAAGATCGACAAGCGGCATGGAGGGCGGCACGAACAAGATGTCGCGCCGGATGTCTTGCATCGTCTTCGGATGCGCGGCGCCTTCGGCTTCCGGAACGGCAAGCCCGATCAGGTCTTTGATGTGAACCATGCCGATCGGGTTATCGAGCGTGTCGCGATAAACCGGCAGGCGCGAATGCTGCGCATCGCGAAACATCCGGACCAAGTCGGGAAGCGGCGTCGTCGCTTCGACCGCGATGATGTCGGCGCGCGGCACCATGACGTCGGCGACCTTGAGCTCCCCGAAATTGAGGATGTTGAGGACCATCGAACGCTCTTGGCGCGCGAGCGGCCGGGCGCCGGCTTCGCTCTCTTCGATGACGGCCTCAAGACTTTCGCGCAGGCGCGCGGTGTCGTCCTTGCCGCGCAGGATGGCACGCACGGCCCCGACCATGGTCTGCGTCCAGGTAACCGGCTTGGGAGTCGTAGGGCTCGCGTCGGCCGTCGTCGCGTCGCCCGAGTCCTCGTCAGGCACGCGTCTTCGTCTCGATCAAATAGGGATTGGGGATGCCCATGTCGGAAAGGATGGCGATTTCGAGGCGCTCCATCAAGCGCGCCTGCAGCCGAGTTTTGTGGTCGTAACCAAGAAGATGAAGAAAGCCATGCAATATCATATGCTTAACATGGTGAACAAATTGCTTCTTTTGACTTGAGGCCTCCGCGCGCACGGTCTGGTAGGCGAGCGCCATGCCCCCCAAGGGCGCTGCGGGGTCCGGGAACGACAGCACGTTCGTCGGCCGGTCCTTGGCCCGGAATTGCGCGTTGAGGGTCCGTAGCCGATCATCGTCGGCAAATACCACGACGACCTCGCCGCGCGGTGCAGGGCCGAACTCGGACCGCTTTGCGACCGCGGCTAAGAAACGGTGCGCCTCGTTCGACAGCCGCGGCCATGCGCGTCGCCAGGCGGGGCAGTCGACCCGGACGACAATGTCGAGCCTTGGTCGCGTCATCAATCCGCCCGCTTGGGACCGTTCCCCCGCCGCGCATCGCGCGCCGCGTAGGCCCGCACAATGCGTTGCACCAGCGGATGACGAACCACGTCCGCGTCGGTGAACTCCCGGATGGCAACGCCCTCGACGCCTTCGAGAATGCCGCGCGCATCAGCAAGCCCGGAAGTTTGGCCGTCCGGCAAATCGGTCTGCGTCGGATCGCCGGTCACCGCCATGCGCGCCCCCTCGCCCAGCCGCGTCAGGAACATCTTCATCTGCATCGGCGTGCAGTTCTGCGCTTCGTCGAGGATCACGTAGGAATGCGCCAGCGTCCGCCCGCGCATGAAGGCAAGCGGCGCGACCTCGATCACGCCTTCGTCGATCCGCCGTTGAATCTGCTCTCCCGGCAGCATGTCGTGGAGCGCGTCGTAGAGCGGCCGTAAATAGGGATCGACCTTCTCCTTCATGTCGCCCGGCAAGAACCCCAAGCGCTCGCCGGCCTCGACCGCGGGCCGCGACAGGATCAGGCGATCGATCTCGCCCCGCGCCAGCAGGCTGACGCCGACGGCGACCGCGAGATAGGTCTTGCCCGTGCCCGCCGGGCCCAAACCGACCACAAGATCGTGGCTAAGAAGCGCTTCGAGATAACGCGCCTGCCCGGGCGTGCGCGGACGGATGACGCGCTTGGGCGTCGTAACGTTTGCGCCGTTCGGCACGACGGACTCGGAGGTCAGACCAAGGCGGATGGCGCGATCGACATCCGTTGCCGACACCTCGTGGCCTTCCTCCGCATGCGCATAGAGGTCGCGCAGCACTTGCGCGCCGTGAACACGCGCCGTCGTCGGGCCGTGGATGGTGAAATGATTGCCGCGCCGCGTAACTTGGATGCCGAGCTTGCGCTCGATCTCGGCCAGGTGCCGGTCGTGCGCACCGACCATGCGGGCGAGCACGGCATTGTCGCTGAACTGAAGATGCGCGGCTTGGCTCTCGTCGCGCGGCTTCTTTGCTCGCGTGGTCAAAGCGCCACCGCCGCCATCTGAGGGACGGGCGCGCGCCCGGAGACGATTTCCGCAGCCAGACTATGTGCCATCGCCGTCGTCACATGAACGCGGGCAAAATCGCCGACAGCGTAGTCGGGCGCCGAGACATGAACGGGCTGGAGATGAGGACTCCGCCCGATCAACTGACCCGCATACCGCCCCGGTCTCTCGAACAGCACGTCGAAACTTTGGCCGACCAGGCTGCGCGCAAACGCGCTGGCTTGTTCATTGAGAAGCGCCTGCAAACGCTCAAGCCGTTCGGCCTTCACGCTGTCGGCAATCTGCTTGCGTGCAGTCGCGGCCGGCGTGCCGGGCCGCGGCGAATACTTGAACGAAAACGATTGCGCGAAGCCGATCTCGCGAACGAGATCGAGCGTCGCCTCGAAATCCGCGTCGCTCTCGCCCGGGAAACCCACGATGAAATCCGACGACAACGCGATGTCGGGCCGCGCCTCGCGAATGCGCGCGACAAGCCGGCGATAGTCGTCCGCCGTGTGCCCGCGGTTCATCGCTTCGAGCACGCCATCCGAGCCGGCCTGAACCGGCAGATGCAGATAGGGCATCAGCTTTTCTTCGTCGGCATGCGCAGCGATGAGTTCATCGTCCATGTCGCGCGGGTGGCTCGTCGTGTAGCGCAGGCGCTTCAAGCCGTCGATCCGTGCCAGCCGGCGAATGAGCTGCCCAAGTCCCCACACATCGCCCTCGGCGCTCACGCCGTGATAGGCATTGACGTTCTGACCCAAGAGCGTGATCTCGCGCACACCGAGATCCACAAGCCGCTGCGCCTCCGCCTCGATCTGCATGACCGGGCGCGAATATTCCGCGCCGCGCGTATAGGGCACGACGCAGAACGTACAGAATTTGTCGCAACCTTCTTGCACGGTCAGAAATGCCGCCGGACCGCCAACGCTCTTCTGCTGCGGCAAGGAGTCGAATTTGTCGATCGCCGGGAACTCCGTATCGAGCGCCTTGCCGTCGCGAGCGAGCTTCGCGACCATCTCGGGCAAGCGGTGATAGACCTGCGGCCCCACGACGATATCGACGACATCCGCGCGCCGCATCATCTCCTCGCCTTCCGCCTGCGCCACGCAACCCGCGACCGCGATCACCATGCGCCCGCCTTGCGCCGCCTTCGCGCGCTTCAACGCGCGCAAGCGCCCGAGTTCAGAATACACCTTCTCCGCCGCCTTCTCGCGGATGTGGCACGTGTTGAGCACGACCATGTCCGCGTCGTCCGGCGCGTCGACAAGCGCATAGCCGTGCGGCGCCATGACATCCGCCATACGGGCGGAGTCGTAGGCGTTCATCTGGCAGCCGTAGGTTTTGATGAAAAGCTTGCGGGTCACGAGCGCCATTCTAGCGGCTCGACGCCGCGGAAAAAACGGCCGGTCTTATGCGCCGGCGCCAGCCCAAACTCAAGCCGCGGCACTCGGCTGTAGACCATTGTCCGGGATCGGCGGCAGTTCGATCGGCTCGTCTTCGTAAGCCGGACCCGCGGGGCCGGGGCGTCCCGCCAGGGCATGCGCAACGCCCTCCCCGACAAGCCGCTCGCACTCCGCCGCAAGCTCTTTGCGCGACGGAAACTGATCGACCGTCATCGGCGGATGGTAGTGCACCATGACGTCGATCGGCCCGAGGCAGAACGCTTCCCACAAATGCGGCACCAGTTCCATGTCGCCGTACCAGGCGAAGAACGGTCTGAGCTCGCGCCCCATCGGCACGCCGTGAAGCCGCGTATAGGCGACGGAGACCGGCTGCACGACGACACGCCGTTTCTGCCCGTCCGGCCCCGTCACCATCGCTTCGGCCGACCCGAGCAGAGAACTCTTGAAGTTGAGCACGCGATTGCCGTCGCTCGACGTGCCCTCGGGGAACAGCACGATCGTGCCGCCTTCTTCGAGACGCTCGCGAATCCGGTCGCGCTGTTCGCCCGCCTTGCTGCGCCGTTCGCGCTCGACGAAGACGGTGCGCGCGAGTTTCGACAGCGTGCCGAAAAGCGGCCAGGTCGCAACCTCCGACTTCGCGACGAAAGCAACCGGAATAACAGCGGCCAGGACCGGCATGTCGAAATATGAGGTGTGATTGGCGGCGAGCAACACCCCCCGCTCGCGATAGGGCCGCCCGAATGTTTCGATGCGAATGCCCATCACGCGGCACAACCCGCGAGCGTATTGGATGGGCAGCCAATCGCGCATCGCCCAATTGAATCGGAGCGCCGCCGATTGGAGCACGGCAAACAACGCCGTAAGAGCCAGAAACCCGATGGCGACACCGACGCCGCGGAGCAGACGCATGGACGATCAGTCCTTCACTTGCGGCGTTTCTTGTCGTCTTTGCCGTTGGCATCGATCGGCACGGCGTAAAGCTCCAGCCGATGATCGACCAATTTGTAGCCGAGCTTCTCGGCGACCTGGCGCTGCAGCTCTTCGATCTGGTCGTTGTGAAACTCGATCACCTTGCCCGACTGCACGTCGATCAGGTGGTCGTGGTGCTCGTCGGGCATTTCCTCGAAGCGCGAGCGCCCGTCGCGGAAATCATGGCGCTCCAAAATGCCGGCCTCTTCAAGCAGCCGCACGGTCCGGTAGACGGTCGCAATGCTGATATGCGGATCGATGGCGGCAGCCCGGCGGTGCAGCTCTTCGGCATCGGGATGGTCGTGCGATTCGGACAGGACCCGCGCGATTACGCGCCGTTGTCCCGTCATGCGCAGACCCTTATCGATGCAGAGCTTTTCAATTCGATCCATCACTCACCCGGCTCAACGTCATTGCTTTTAGTCCATTCCCGCCCCGCCCGAAAGGACGACTGAAGACCCCGAGTCTACTGCGGGTTTGTAGCCTCCAAAAGCCGTCTCATCACGATCGCGTCGGCCGCTTCCGGGCCATGGCGATAGTAAGCGGCACGCCGTCCCACGACGCCAAAGCCGTTCTTTTGGTAAAGCGAGCGCGCCGCCGCATTGTCTTCGCCGACCTCGAGAAATAACTCGGCTGCACCATGCTTGCGCGCGGCATCGCAAGCGGCATCAAGCAGAGTTGTCCCCAACCCGCAGCGGCGAGCATCCTTCGCGACGCAAAACGTCAGAATCTCGGCTTCGCCGGCAACCGCTCGAACCAGAACGAACCCTTCGGCCGCCTGCGCGCTCGCACGCGCGGCAAGCAGCACAAACACTTCGGCGCGCACAAGCAGCGAAGCGAAGGCTTCCTCGGGCCAAGTATCCGGAAAAACGCCGGCGTGCAATCGCGCAAGCAACGCCGCGTCGTTCACGCCACCGCGCCACAGACGATGTGCAGCGCTCATGACGGCAACTTCGCGTCCGGCGCACGCAAATACGCGGCCGCGGCTGGATACTGCGCGGGGTCCGCATCGACGGCACGGCGCGCAAGCAACTTGGCATCGATCCGCGCAATGAATTCGATTTTCGGTTGCCCATGCAGCGCCAAGCTCAGCAAGCCGGCGCCCGATCCGGTGATGACCGACGGCCCCTTCAAAGCGCGGCGCACGACGTCTTCCGCAATCTTGAGCGGCAACAGTTCGGCCTGTGTCATTGGCGCAAGCGCGTTGTCGAACACCTGCACATAGATTTCGCCCCGCTTCGCGTCGATGGCGACCGCCACGCTGCATCCTGGATTGGCGACCGCCGCCTGCGCGCCCAAGCATTCGAGCGTCGTGAATCCAAGGACCGCGGCACCGGTCGCAAGCCTCAAGCCCTTGGCGAAAGCAAGCCCGACACGCACGCCTGTGAAAGCGCCGGGTCCAACCGTGACGGCGATACGCGACAGCTGCTCGAAACGCACACCGGCGCTTGCAAACATGTCGGCGACGCGCGGCGGCAGGGTCTCGGCTTGGGTGCCGGGCAGGTTATCCGCCTCGAAACCGGCGATGATCCGGCCGTCGAACGTCGCGAGTGCGCCGCTCACCGGCCCGAACGACGTGTCGATCGCCAAGATCACGCGATCGTTCATACGATCTGGCATGCCTCGTCGAAGGCGAGCCGCGGCGAACGCCCGAACACGCCGCTCGGGTCGCCGTAGCCCAATGCGCAGATGAAGTTCGATCTGACCTGGCCGCCGGGAAAGAACGCTGCGTCGACGCCGGCATTGTCGAATCCCGACATCGGCCCGCAATCAAGTCCGACGGCGCGCGCCGCCAATATCAGATAGCCGCCTTGAAGCGTGCCGTTGCGAAAGGCGGTCGTCTCGATCAGCTTGTCATTGCCCGCAAACCACGGACGTGCATCCGTGTGCGGAAACAGCTGCGGCAGCTTGTCGTAGAACTTCATGTCATAGCCGATGATGACGGTGACCGGCGCCGTCATCACCTTGTTGACGTTGCCGGGCGAAAGAAACGGTTTCAGCCGCGCCTTGCCTTCCGGCGTCGACACGAACACGAACCGCGCGGGCGAGCAATTCGCGCTCGTCGGCCCCATCCGCAATAGATCGTAAAGCGCGTGCAGGAGCGTCTGCGATACCGGCTTGTCTTGCCACTTGTTGTGCGACCGCGCCGCGCGGAACAACTGATCGAGCGCTTCGTCGGGAATGGCGTGATGATTCAAGCAGGCCCCCGCGAGGTTAGGGTCAACTGTTGCCGCGCTTGTACCAACAGAATGAGGCCCGGGGAAAGCGAAAGCGCGCCCTAGGCCGAAACCGCCTCGACCCCGTTCACTTCGGGGATGTAGTGACGCAGCATGTTCTCGATGCCGTTCTTGAGCGTCGCGGTCGAAGACGGGCACCCCGCGCACGACCCGCGCAGGTTCAAGAACACGGTCCCCGATTTGCCCTCAAAGCCCCGGAAAATGATGTCGCCCCCGTCCTGCGCGACGGCGGGCCTGACGCGCGTGTCCAACAGCTCTTTGATCTGCACGACGATTTCCTCATCCGCCGGATCGTATTCCTCTTGCGGCACGGCTGTCGTCGATTCGCCCTCGATGATGGGCAGCTTCTGCGTGAAGTGCTCCATGATCGCGCCCAGGATCATGGGCTTGAGCTGCGGCCAATCGCTCGCGGACTTCGTCACGGTAATAAAGTCGCCGCCCAGCATCACACCGGACACGCCATCGATCTCGAACAGACGTTGCGCCAGCGGCGACTTGGCCGCCGATGCGCGCGTCGGAA
>JBGOVA010000237.1:0-5829 GCA_041477875.1 Micropepsaceae bacterium
ATCGACACGGCGACGACCCTGAACGCGATGCATCCCGACATCATCGTCATCCGCCACCAGGATTCCGGCGCCGTCGCGCTGCTCGCCGACAAGGTTTCATGCTCGGTCGTCAACGCCGGCGACGGCGCGCACGAGCACCCGACGCAAGCCTTGCTTGACGCGCTGACCATCCGCCGCCGCATGAAGCGCATCGAAGGTTTGACCGTCGCAATCTGCGGCGACGTGCTGCACAGCCGCGTCGCCCGTTCCAACGTGCATTTGCTGGCCAAGCTCGGCGCCCGCGTGCGCCTCGTTGCGCCGCGCACCCTGATGCCGGTGGGCGCCGCGACCTGGGGCGCGGAAGTCTTCACCGACATGCGCGAGGCGGTTAAAGGCGCCGACATCGTCATGATGCTGCGCGTCCAGATGGAGCGCATGACCGGCTCGTTCCTGCCGTCGCAGCGCGAGTATTTCCACTTCTACGGCCTTGACCGCGAAAAGCTGGCGCTCGCCAAGCCCGGCGCCCTCGTCATGCACCCGGGCCCGATGAACCGCGGCGTCGAGATCGACAGCGCCATCGCCGACGACATCGACCGCAGCCTGATCCACGAGCAAGTCGAAATGGGCGTCGCCATCCGCATGGCGGTGCTCGACGCGCTCTCGCGCCAGCTGCCGAACGGGGAGCGCAGGCCATGAGCGCGCGCGTCGCCTTCGTCAACGCACGCCTCATCGATCCGGACACCGGTCTCGACGGTCCCGGCGCGCTCCTCATCGAAGACGGCAAGATCGCCGACATCGGCCCGCGCCTGTTCAACGACGGCAAGCCGGCCAATGCCGAGTTGATCGATTGCGCCGGCCACGTGCTCGCGCCAGGCCTCATCGACATGCGCGTCTTCACCGGCGAGCCCGGGGCCGAGCATCGCGAGACACTGGCTTCGGCGGGCAACGCGGCCGCCGCCGGCGGCGTCACGTCGTTCGCGATGATGCCGGTGACCGAGCCTGTGATCGACGATGCGGCGCTCGTCGACTTCATCACGCGCCGCGCCGCGGCGAACGCGTGCGTG
Source organism: Micropepsaceae bacterium (assembly GCA_041477875.1). Lineage (GTDB taxonomy): Bacteria > Pseudomonadota > Alphaproteobacteria > Micropepsales > Micropepsaceae > SZUA-430. The sequence goes on from JBGOVA010000237.1 coordinate 1,044, forward strand.
CGCATCTATCCGGCGGCCGCCTTGACGCAAGGCCTCAACGGCACGCAGATGTCGGAGATCGGCTTGCTGAAACAGGCGGGCGCCGTCGCCTTCACGGACGCCGACCGCACGATCGCGTCAAGCCTCATCATGCGCCGCTGTCTGACCTACGCGGCCAATTTCGACGCGCTCGTCATCGCGCACGCAGAAGACGCCACGCTGGCCGCCGCCGGCCACATGAACGAAGGCGCCTTCGCCGCGCGCATGGGCTTGGGCGGCATCCCGAGCGCCGCCGAGACCATCGCCGTCGAACGCGACCTGAGCCTCGTCGAACTCACCGGCGCGCGCTATCACCTCGGCCAAGTCTCCTGCGCCGCCGCGCTCGATGCGATCGCCAAGGCCAAAGCGCGCGGCCTGCCCGTCACATGCGCCGTCTCCGGCCACCACTTGGTGCTGAACGAACAAGATGTCGGCGAATACAAGACCTTCGCGAAAGTTTCGCCGGCGCTGCGCTGCGAAGACGACCGCAAAGCGATGGTCGAAGGCGTGCGCTCGGGCGTGGTCGACGCGATCGTCTCAAGCCACGATCCGCAGGCGCCCGAAACGAAACGCCTTCCGTTCGCGCAAGCCGCCTACGGCGCCGTCGGCCTCGAAACGCTGCTTCCCGCGTCGCTCTCGCTCCACCACGAAGCGCGCGTGGCGCTGATCGATATCTTGCGCCGCCTGACGATCAATCCCGCAAAGATCCTGCGCCTCCCCCAAGGTCGCCTGGCGAAGGGCGCACCCGCCGATCTCGTGCTGTTCGATCCCGGTGCCCCGCGCAAGATCGATCCGGCCGAGTTCCGCTCGCACACCAAGAACTCGCCCTTCCAAGGCCGATTGATGCAAGGCCGCGTATCGCGCACAGTGGTGGCAGGGAAGACTGTCTTCACCGAGGCCTGACAATGCTCGAAGCCATCCTCGCCTTCGCCGGCGGCTATCTGCTGGGCTCCATTCCCTTCGCCTACGTCGTCACGAATCTGTTCGGCCTGGGCGACATCCGCCAAGTGGGCTCCGGCAATGTCGGCGCGACGAACGTCCTGCGCACCGGCAGCAGGCTCGCGGCCGCACTCACGCTCGTCGGCGACGTCGGCAAGGGCATCGTCGCCGTCATCATCGCCAAGCAGTTCGGCGAACTCCCCGCCATGACGGCCGCCCTCGGCGCCTTCACCGGTCACATCTTTCCGGTATGGCTCGGCTTCAAGGGCGGCAAAGGCGTCGCGACGTTCATCGGCATTCTGGTCGCGCTCAATCTCCCCGTGGCGCTCATCGTCGCGGCAACGTGGATCACCGTCGCGTTGATCGGCCAAATCTCGTCGCTGGCAGCGCTCGTCGCGGCAGCGGCATCGCCGATTTACATGCTGCTCTTCGGCCCCTGGCAATACGCCCTCGGCGCAACGCTCCTCGCCGCGCTCATCTTCGTCACGCACCGCGAAAACATCCGCCGGTTGTTTGCGGGCCAAGAACCCTGCATCGACGCCAAGAAGGGCCCGCGCGCCTAACGGCGGTTGACGTACCACGTCACGCTGAACAGCGTCACCACGAAGATCGCCATCGCCGCGACGACCGCACCGACATACATCACGTCACCTGAATCCATGGACACTCTCCTCTCGACAGGCAATCTGGCGGAGGCGCGCCAAACAGGCTTTGATGCAGGTCAAAGCGGCCCATCGATGAACGACACGCCAACCGCGACCCTGAGCGATTCCGAGCGCCTCGCGCGCCTGCGCCTGATCCGCACCGCCGCGATCGGGCCGGCGACGTTCTGGGCGCTGCTCGAACGCCATGCGACGGCCGAGCGCGCGATCGACGCGCTCCCCACGCTCGCGCGCAAATCGCCCAAGACCCGCCCCCTCGCCCTCGTGTCGCGCGAGGAAGCCGCGCGCGAAATGGACGCGAGCGCGAAGTGCGGCGCCAGGATCATCGCCTGCGGCGAACCGGACTTTCCGCCGGCGCTCGCCGCCCTCGACACGCCGCCGCCGCTCATCGCGGCGATGGGCGACCTTAAGCTGCTGCTCCGCGACATCGTCGCGATCGTCGGCGCACGTAACGCGTCCGCGCTGGGCATGCGCTTTGCCAGAGAGATAGCGCGCGATCTGGGCGCGGCGAGCCTCGTCGTCGCCTCCGGTCTCGCGCGCGGCATCGACACCGCGGCGCACAAAGGAAGCCTCGAAACCGGAACGATCGCCGTGATGGCGGGCGGCATCGACGTCGTCTACCCGCCCGAGAACGAGGCGCTTTACAGGGACATTGCCGAACGCGGTGCCGTCATCTCGGAAATGCCGCTTGGGCTCCAGCCGACGGCCCAGCATTTCCCGCGCCGCAACCGTATTATCTCGGGGCTCGCCCGCGGCGTGGTTGTCGTCGAGGCAACTCTTAATTCAGGTTCATTAATTACCGCGCGTCTCGCCGGCGAACAGGGGCGCGAGGTCTTTGCCGTCCCGGGCTCGCCCCTCGACCCGCGCGCCAAGGGCACCAACGGCCTCCTGCGCCAGGGCGCGATCCTGACCGAAAGCGCCCAGGACGTTTTGGAAACCTTGAAATCGCACCAAATCGTACCTTCTTTTGATTACGTGCCGCCGCCGAAAGCGACCGAGACCCCGCCGCAAAACACCGACGCCCTTCAGACCGAAATCCTCGCCCGCCTTGGACCCGCACCGGTTGAAATCGACGAACTGGTTCGACTCCTCGGCGCGTCTCCTGCTGCCGTTGCAGCGGCCCTGCTGGACCTCGAATTCGCCGGGTCGCTCATCCGCCACCCCGGGCAAAAGGTCTCCGCCCGCGCCTAGTGTTAACCATTTAATTACTTGATATGAAACAGATATATTAACTTGGCCAGGGCAGGATTCTGGCCGTTGGTTGACACCTTTACTACATATAGACCACTGTCCGGCCCCCAAACGGGGGCCCCCAAAGGAACCTAGCCAGAGTGGCAGCAAGCAATATCGTCATCGTCGAGTCGCCGGCAAAGGCGAAGACGATCAACAAGTACCTGGGCAACACTTATAAGGTGTTGGCGTCCTACGGCCACGTCCGCGACCTGCCCGCGAAAGACGGCTCCGTCAAACCCGACAGCGACTTCGACATGTCCTGGGAGATCGATCCCAAGGCCGGCAAACGCCTGAACGAAATCGCCGACGCCCTCAAGGGCGCCAAGAAACTGATCCTGGCCACCGACCCCGACCGCGAGGGTGAGGCCATCTCTTGGCACGTCCTGGAAATCCTGAAGCAGAAGAAGGCCCTGAAGGACGTGCACGTCGAGCGCGTCGTTTTCAACGCGATCACCAAGTCGGCGATCCTTGAGGCGATGGCGAACCCGCGCCAGATCGACGGCGAGCTCGTCGACGCTTACCTGGCCCGCCGCGCGCTCGATTACCTCGTGGGCTTCAGTCTGTCGCCGGTGCTGTGGCGCAAGCTGCCGGGCGCCCGCTCGGCCGGCCGCGTCCAGTCCGTGGCGCTGCGCCTCGTGTGCGAGCGCGAAATAGAAATCGAAGCCTTCAAGCCGCAGGAATATTGGACCGTCGACGCGCTGATGAAGACGCCGTCGGGCGACAACCTGACCGCGCGCCTGACCAGACTGAACGGCGAGAAGCTCGACAAGTTCTCGCTGCCGAACGAAGCCGCAGCCGTTGCCGCCCGCAAGGCGATCGAAGCCGGCAAGTTCTCGGTCGCCAGCGTCGAATCCAAACCCGCGCGCCGCAACCCCTATCCGCCGTTCACGACCTCGACCTTGCAGCAGGAAGCAGCGCGCAAACTCGGCTTCTCCGCCAGCCACACGATGCGCATCGCTCAGCGGCTCTATGAGGGCGTCGACATCGGCGGCGAAACTGTCGGCCTCATTACTTACATGCGGACCGACGGCGTCGACGTGGCGCCCGAAGCGCTGGCCCAAACGCGCAAGCTGATCGGCAAGCGCTTCACCGATCGCCATCTGCCCGACGCGCCGCGCGTCTACAAATCGAAGACCCGCAACGCCCAGGAAGCGCACGAAGCCATTCGCCCGACGGAAGTCGACCGCGCGCCGGAATCGCTGCGCGATCTCGAACCCGACAGGGGGCGCCTCTACGAGCTGATCTGGAAGCGCATGGTCGCAAGCCAGATGGAAGCGGCCGAATTCGAACGTACCACGATCGACATCGAAACCGGCGACGCGCGCACAAGCTTGCGCGCGAACGGCTCGGTCCTGACCTTCGACGGCTTCCTGGCGCTCTATCAAGAAGGCCGCGACGATCCGGCCGACGACGAAGACGGTTCGCGCCTGCCGAAGGTCGCCAAAGGCGACGGCATGAACGTCGCCGAGATCAAGCCCGAGCAGCATTTCACTGAGCCGCCGCCGCGCTTCTCCGAAGCCTCGTTGGTGAAGAAGCTCGAAGAGCTCGGCATCGGTCGCCCGTCGACCTACGCCTCGATCCTGCAGGTGCTGCGCGACCGCGCCTATGTGCGGATGGACAAATCGCGCTTCATGCCGGAAGACAAAGGCCGCTTGGTCACCGCGTTCCTGACGAACTTCTTCCGCCACTACGTCGAATACGATTTCACGGCCGATCTCGAAGATCAGCTCGACCTTGTGTCCGACGGCAAACTGAAGTGGAAGGAACTCCTGCGCGACTTCTGGAAGGACTTCCACGCCGCGATCAAGGACATCGGCGACTTGCGCATCACGCAAGTTCTCGACACGCTGAACGAGGTTTTGGGCCCGCACATCTTCCCGCCCACCGCCGACGGCAGCGACCCGCGCAAATGCCCGTCCTGCGCAACGGGCCAA
>JBGOVA010000216.1:0-6913 GCA_041477875.1 Micropepsaceae bacterium
GCCCCGGCTGAAACGCGGCGGTCGACGCGACGTTCAACACGCCGCCGCGCTTGTTCGCGAGCATCGCCGGCCAATAGATGTGCGTGAGTTCGACGAGCGCGCGGTCGTTGAGATCGATCATGCCGAGTTGAACAGCCGCATCCGAACCGTTGAACGCGCCCGCCTGCCCATAGCCCGCGTTGTTCACCAGCACGTCAACGGAAAGACCGCGCTTTTTGATTTCGTCGGCCAGTTTCTTGCCGCCGCCGATCACCTGCAGATCGGCCGCGATCGCCGTCGCGCTGACCTTGTGCGCCTTCGCCAAGCGACCGGCGACCTCCCGCAGCGCAGCCTCGCTGCGCGCGGCGAGAATGACGTTGTAGCCGTCCTTGGCGAAGCACTCCGCCAGATCGACGCCGATGCCGGCCGACGCGCCGGTCACGAGTGCAGTCTGGCCTTCACCTTTTCGCGCGCGCGCCATGCAAGCCTCCTTGGCGGGACTCGGGGCGCCCGCTTCGTGACATCACTCTATCAGAACCGTTCGTCCACGACTTTGCCCGTCTGTCGCCTCAATTTCGCCCGCATGGCGCGCGAGCGTTGCGCGGCCTTGCATCGGGACCTTGACCCATGATCACGCCTCGCAGCCTCGCGCTGATATTCGTTGCCGCAGCGCTCTCCGTCGCGCACGCAGGATCGCCGGCGCCCGATCCGAGTCTCGACCTCGTCAAGAATTCGGATCAGGGCATCGTCTACGCCGTGCCAAAAGCAGGCCCGCTGCGTTTGAAGAAGGTCGATCGGGACGGCGCGCATTTCACCGGCAGCATTCGCATCGCGGGAAGCTACATTTATGGCTACAACGCCGACGCATCGGACGACGCGGAATATGAACGCACAGCCGAGCCCGATCTCTATTTCATCCCCGACGATGCGGCGCGCGCGCTGCTGCCGTATTGGTGCGAGCGCGGGCCGGTGCGCGGTCTCTATTTCTCGAACCGCGACGCGTTCGTCCGCGCGGCCATCGCGAGCCCCCTTGCCGCGCAAGTGAAGAGCCGCAAGATCAAATCGGTCACCGGCCTGCTGACGATCTGGATCGACGCCTACGTCGCGACCGGGGAATGCGACACGCCGATCTACACTGCGCGCTTCCTCAAGATCGAGCGCGCGCCTGACGTCGTCGCGCACAACGCGTACGCCGATCCCATCAGCTGCGGCTGAGCGCGCGAGTGCTACTGCCCCGGTCCGATCTCGCCGCCGCAGGCCTGGGCTTCGGCGGGGTCGAGTTTGGCCCGCCAGTCAGCGCCGTATCTGGCCTTCGCGAGAGAGATCACATTGAGGCAGTAGGTTGCGGGCGCGGGTGCTTGCGCGCTTGTCTCGGGCGGCGCGACCGGCTGGAGCGTCGGTATCGGTGTCAGCGTTTCCACGTTCACCTCACGCGGGAGCCACTGGCGCTCCCACTCGTCGCGTATCTCGCTCTCGCACGTGGTGTCGCGCGGATCGAGCCTCACCTTCCAGTCGTTCCCGTAAGCCGCTTTGGCAATCGCGATGAATTGCGCGCAGTGCGACGGTGCGAGGCCTTCGACCACGGTCGTCGGCGATCGCGACAGCACGTTCGCGATGCGGCCGACGAGCAAATAGACCAGCAGCAGCGCGGCAATGCCCGCCGCAATTCCCCACAACACTTTCGGCCTGAACGCGCCGGCACCTTTGCCCAGCGCAACTTGGCCCGTCATCCCCGAAACTCCGTCCCAAGGGCCCCACTATAGTCCCTCTTCAACTGGGAATAACGTGCGAAAAATCAAGCGGTTCCGGGCCTGAGCGGCCGGGGCACGCGTTTGCCACCACGGCGCGAAAACCGTCGTCGGAATTCTCACCGCAGCGGGCATGGGCCGCGTAGCTGCGTGTAGACGCGCGCTAGCTCGCAGCCTTCGCCGGGCGCGCGGACCGCAACACCGCGCGCCGCGCCTGACGTCGCTCCCGACAATCACACCAGTTTTTTATTGGCAATTCCGCCGGCATCGGAGGGCGGTTGGACGCGGTCGTACGCGCGGCCAACATCGCCCAAAGTGCCGCCGGCGCTTTCGCCCAGGCGGACGCGCGCGATGCGCTCGGCCAATGATTTGACGTCGGTGAGCACGTGACCGCCGCGATGGGATTGCACGACCTCCAAAACGATGCCTTGCGTCAGCACCTCGATCCCACCGGCGTCGGCCCCGCCTTGGGGCGCAAGTTCCAGCACGACGCGACGGGTGAGCGCGCGAAGGTCGTCGATTTGGACGCCCGTAAGCTCCGGTCCGCCGGAGTCGGTTTCGGGTTCGTCGGACGCGGGTTCGTCGGAGGCGGGTTCAGGAGGCTCGCAATCGGGCACGTCGTCCGGCACTATTCTGTTGCCTATTCCGCCCTTGTCCCGCGGCGGCGGCTCGATCGGCTTGCCTGGCCCGTGCAACGGGCCTTGACCTCCATCGCCGCCAGGCGGCTTTCCAGTCGTCATCGCACTGAAATCCCTGATCTTTCGTCTGCCGTCGATCGCGCAAGAGCTGTCGGCGTTTTGATCAATATACGCCAGCGCCGCAACGCAGACCAGACACCTTCGTTCGCTTGACCCAAAGTCGAGCGACGCACAAGATGCGGTGCGGTCATCACATAGGTCGAAGCAATGCTTACCCTGCAACAATTGAGTGCGTTGACCCTGAATGCTGAGGTCGTCAAGGAAGCCTATGCGCAGGCCGAGAAACGGCTGACGGATGCGCTTGACGCGAAAAAAGTGTTCGAGGAAAAGGCGACGATCTTCCTCAACGCATTCGTCACCTTGGCGGTCGCGCTATTTTCGGGCGGCGCGGCGTTCTTTCAAAACGGCGACACGGCGGCGGGCGGCGCATTGGCATTTGCCGCCGTGCTGATGTCGCTTGGCGCAATTCTGTTTGCTTATGTGTTGCGACCCGACGAATACGGCATGCTGGGCAGCGATCCTTCGATGTGGCTCAACGCCGGCACCATCGATGGTCCGGCGACCGCGACAACGCAGATGCTCGCCTACATCGTCTTCTATCACTCGGATCGCATCGCAGTCAGCACCGACAACAACACGCGCAAGGCCAAGTATCTGCAGATCGGCATCGAACTCGGAATCTCGGCGCCGTTCGCGCTCGCGCTCATATATCTATTGCTGCGCGCGCTCTAGCTCGCGACGGCGTCTTTCAACTGATAAGCGGCTCTTACCCTTCCTCACACCGTCGCCAATTTCCAAATCAGAGCGGATTAACCCAGCTTGAACCCCTCACCTGCCAGCGGCAGCTTGCGCACGCGCTTGCCGCTCGCCGCAAAGATCGCGTTCGCGACCGCGGCAAAGAGCGGCGGTGTGCCGGGTTCGCCGATGCCGCCCGGCAGTTCGCGGCTCGGCACGATGTGGACCTCGACCTTCGGCGCTTGGCCGATGCGCACCATATCGTAGGTGTCGAAATTCGCCTGCGTCGTGCGCCCTTTGTCGATCGTGATCGCGCCGTAAGCCAGAGCCGAGAGCGCGAAGACGACCGCGCCTTCCATCTGCGCCGCGATGCTGTCGGGATTGATCGCCTGGCCGCAATCGACGACGCAAACGACACGATCCACCTTGACCTTGCCGTCCGCGCCGACCGTCACCTCGGCGACTTCGCCCACATGCGTCCGGAACGAGGTGTGGATCGAGACGCCGCGCCCGCGCCCCGTGCCTTCGAGCTTCGTCGCCCAGTCCGATTTTTCCTTCAGCATGTCGGCCAGCGCGAGGAGGCGCGGATTGTGCGCCAGGAGATCGCGCCGATAGTCCATCGGATCGGCCTTCGCCGCCGCGGCAAGCTCGTCGACGAAACCTTCGATGAAGAAGCCGGTGTTCGAGTGTCCGACGCTGCGCCAAAAGCCCAGCGGCACCGTCGTTTCGATGTTGCGCGTGGCGACCCGCACGTTCGCGACCTTGTAGGGCATGTCGGCCGCGCCCTCGAAACTCGTCTCGTCCGCAGCGCCGCCCATTTCGAAGGGGATGTTGCGCCGGCTGAACGACAGTGCCGCCGACTGCGTTGCGTTCTTGAACTCGAACGCCACGGGCTTGCCGTCGGCGCCCAGCACCGCGCGCATGCGCGCGAGCGCCGCCGGGCGATAGGAGTCGTGCTGAATATCCTCCTCGCGCGACCACACGAGCTTGACCGGCACGCCCGGCATCGCGAGCGCCAGCGCCGCCACCTGGCGATAGACGTCCGCGTCCGCGCGCCGGCCGAAGCCGCCGCCCATCATCGTGGTGTGGATCTTGATGTCCTTCATGTCTTTCTTGACGGCCTCGAACGCCCAGCGCACGACCGTCGGCGACTGGTTGGGCGCCCACACCTCGAACGCGCCGTCCTTGTAGACCGCCGTCGCGTTCATCGGCTCCATGCACGCATGCGCCAGGAAGGGTGTCTCGTACGTCGCCTCGATGACGTTGCCGGCTTTCAGCGCCGCCGCCGTGTCGCCGTCGTTGCGCGAGACATGTTCCTCGCCGGTGTCGAGCGCCTTCTGATACTCGGCCGCGATCGTGGCGGACGACACCGCGCCGTGACCTTTCTCGTCCCATTCGACGACGAGCGCCGCCGCGCCCTTCTTCGCGTGATAGTAAGTTTCGCCGATCACACCGACCGCATTGCCGAGGTTGACGACCTTCTTCACGCCCTTGACCGCGAGCGCCGCCTTGTCGTCGACCGACTTCACCGCGCCCTGGAACACAGGGCATTGCACGATCGTCGCGACCACCATATCCGGCACGACCGTATCGATGCCGAACATCGCCCCACCGCGCGTCTTCGCCGGGACATCGACGCGCGCCTGCGCCGTGCCGATGAGCTTGAACTCGTCCTGCGTCTTGAGCTTCGGGTTCGACGGCGGCGCACGCTTCGCCGCATCGGCCGCGAGTTCGCCGTAGGTCAGCTTCCGCCCGCTCGCCGCGTGGACGACGGTGCCCTTTTCGGCATGGCACGTATCCGCACCGACGCCCCACTTCGCCGCCGCCGCCTCGACCAGCATCGTGCGCGCGGTCGCGCCCGCGATGCGCATCGGCGTATAGCCGTCGACGATGCTCGAACTGCCGCCGGTCAGGATGAACGGGATCATCCCGAACACCTTCTTCATCGTCCAGTCGATCGGCCCCGACATCTCTTCGCGCCGCTTGCGCAATCCGCCGACGAAATTCGTGTAGACGGGCAACAGCTCGTCCGGATGCTCGACGATCACCTTCGCCGGATCGAGCTCGATCTCGAGCTCCTCCGCGATCAGCATCGCAAGGCCGGTATGGATGCCCTGCCCCATCTCCGCGCGCGGCGCCGCGATGCGGATAATGCCGTCGGGCCGGATTTCGATCCAAGCGTTGAGCTTCGTCGCGCCGTTGTGGCCTTCGCCGGGCGAAAGACCTTCCGTGTCGATCGACGACAGATAGCCGACCCCGACGGCGAGTCCCGCGCCGACGACTGCGCCGGTGGCTAGAAAAATGCGTCGCGTGAGCTTACTCATGGCCCGCTCCCGTCTCTGATGCTGGCATCGGTTGCGCGGAGGCCGAAGCGCCAGCCGCGCGATGGATCGCGCGCCTGATGCGCGGATAGGTCCCGCAGCGGCAGATGTTGGTCATCGCCGCGTCGATGTCGGCATCCGTCGGATTGGGCTTCTCAGCGAGAAGCACGGTCGCCGCCATGATCATGCCCGACTGGCAGTAGCCGCATTGCGGCACCTGCTCGGCGATCCACGCCGCCTGCACCGCGGTCGGTGTTTCGGCGGGTGCCAGACCCTCGATCGTCGTGATCGCCTTGCCTTCGACCATCGCGATCGGCGTCACGCAGCTGCGCACCGCCACGCCCTCGACGATCACCGTGCACGCGCCGCATTGACCGACGCCGCAGCCGAACTTCGTTCCCGTCATTTTCAGCCGGTCGCGGATCGCCCACAGCAACGGCATCTCGCCGTCATCGTCGGTTTGGAAGTCCTTGCCGTTGACTTTGAATCTGGCCATCGAACTCTCCTTCGCGATTGCGTATTCAGTTGGTTCGTAGATTGAGCGCGTCGATGCGCGCCATCAGCGCCGGTTCCAGCGCACCCTGCGCCTCCGCGTCGAGGCATTGTTGCAACTCGGCGCGATTCTTCACCCCAAGGATCACGGTGTCGACCCCCGTCATCGAAAGCGCATAGCGATGCGCGATCACCGCAGGGTCCGCGCCGATTTCACGACAAAGCGCGCGATAAGGCGCCGCGCGCGCAAAATCGCGCGTTTCCGCGTGATCCGCCGCGAGTTCCCGGTCGATAGCGCTGGTCAGCGCTCCGGCCTGCACCGCACGAATACCCAGAACGCCCACGCGGTTTTCAACCGCCGCTTGAATAATCGCGCGCGGTTCCGCCGCATCGGCGAAATTGCGCATCCCGCCCACGCTGTCCATCAGATTGGAGATCGCCTGCACAGCAGCGGGCTTCGCCGAATGCTTCAGCGCCTTGATGATCGTGCGCGGCACGCCCGTGCCCGTGATGCCCCAGTGCCCGATCTTGCCGGCCGCCTTCAGCTTCTCCATCGCCGGAATGAAGTGCTCCGCATAGATCGACCAGCGCGTCGCGAACACATTCTGCCGGTCCGGCCGTACCGCGTAGACGTAGTCGTCGGCGCAGATATTCGTATGCAGGAAAAACAGGTCCACGCGATCGAGCCGCATCGCCGCAAGACTCGCATCGAGTGATTGCGTCAGCTTCCCCTCGACTTCGCCCGCCGGCGGCGACCCCAGGCGGCACTTGCTTGTGATCTTGATCCCAGCCGGCAGCTTGCCCCCGAACGTCTCGCCGACGATGACTTCGCAGTTCCGGTAGAGCGGCGCCGTGTCGATCACGGTGATCCCGCAATCGACGGCGAGCATGATCGTCGCGATCGCTTCCTCGCGGCTCGTCTCGCCCCAGCCTTGTCCGA
>JBGOVA010000252.1:0-5354 GCA_041477875.1 Micropepsaceae bacterium
GATCACCTTCTGGAAGCAGATGATGGCGCGCCACGGCGACGCCCAGAAATACGAAGAAAACCTGATCACCGGCTTCACCAAGCGCGACGAGCCTGAACTGCTGATTGTCGTCGACAAGCTGCTGACCGGGTTCGATGCACCGCGCGCGGGCGTCCTCTATATCGCGAAGTCGATGCAGGACCATGCGCTGCTGCAGGCGATCGCGCGCGTCAATCGCATCTACGAGGAAAAGGAATTCGGGCTGATCGTCGACTATCGTGGGCTGCTCGGCGCGCTGGACAAGGCATTGACGGACTACAGCGCGTTCGCGGGCTATGAGGAAGCCGACCTGCAAGACGCAGTCATGCCAATCGCCAAAGAGGTCGACGAGCTGCCACCGGCGCACGACGATGTCCTTGGCGTCTTCAAGCAAGTGGCGAACAAGCTGGACGTCGAGGCGTTGGAGCGCCACCTCGCCGACGAAGACCTACGCATGGACTTCTACGAGAAACTGGCGACGTTCGGACGGAAGCTGAAAGTGGCGCTGTCCGTCTCCGATTTCGTCAACGAGCCGCGCAACGAGACACGCATCGGCGTCTATGAGCGCGACCTGAAACGGCTGCGCAAGCTGCGCGAGGCGGTGCGCCGCCGCTATCAGGATGCAATCGACTTCAGCGAATACGGCGGCAAGATTCGCAAGTTGCTCGACGCGCATATATCCGCGCATCAGGTCTTATCACTGACCGCGCCCGTCAACATCTTCGACGACGACCAGTTCAAGGCCGCAGTGGCCGAGCAAGGCACGCCGGCGTCGAAAGCCGATCTCATCGCGCATGCCACCAAGCGCACGATCGTCGAGCGCATGGACGAAGATCCCGTGCTGTTCGAGCGGTTTTCGCGGCTGATCCAAAAGGCGATCGACGATTTCAAGGCGCAGCGCCTGTCGGAGCTCGGCTACCTTGCCGAAGTCACCAAGATCAGGGAGGCCGTGGCGCACGGAAGGGGCGACGACCTGCCGGAGGGCGTGCGCGCCGAGCCGCAAGCGGCCGCCTTCTATCGCATCGGGCTGGACGCGTTGGGCAAAGCGGCAAAATTGCCGCCGAAGCTCGCGGCAGAACTTGCCGGCGCGCTTGCGCTACACGTCGTCGAAACCGTGCGCCGCCATCGCATCGTCGACTGACAACAGAACCCCAATGTGATGAAGACGATGATGAACGACATCGACGACTACATGTACGACCGGCTAAGGCCGGAGATCGGTGAGGCGCTGACCGCCGCCGCCATGGACGACATCATCGAGCGCGCCATGAACGTCGCGCGCAAAATCTTCCCGTGATCGACTACGCGCTCAAGCGCTCGAAACGAAAGACGTTAGCGATTTCGGTTTTGCCGGATGGGCGCGTCGAAGTCGTGGCGCCCCTGCGCGCCCCTGCGGCTGCGATCGACCTTCGCGTGCGGCGGCGCAAGCGCTGGATCATGAAGCAGCGCCGCTTCTTCACGCAGTTCGAGCCGCGCCTCACGCCGCGCCGCTACGTGGCGAACGAAACGCACCTCTATCTCGGGCGCCAATACCGCTTGGTGCTGAAAACGGGGATCGCGGATTTAGTGACTGCTAATGGCGCACACCTCGTGGTGACAACGCGGCGTACAGCAAATGCACGCAAGACAAAAGCCCTGTTGGAGACGTGGTATGCGGCCCGCGCGCATGCACGCTTTGCAGCGCGCGTCGATGCCTTGTTTGCACCTTTCGCCCGCCGCGGTCTTGCCAAACCGAAGCTGGCTGTGCGTTCGCTCAAGCGTCGCTGGGGAAGCGTTTCGCGCGCGGGCACGCTGACGCTCAACCGTGCCCTGATACAGGCCCCGATGCCATGCATCGACTACGTCGTGGTCCACGAACTCTGCCATCTCGTCCACGCCGACCACGGCCCGAAGTTCTTCGCCTTGCTGTCTCGCCTGATGCCCAATTGGCAGAAGCGGAAGATGCGACTGGAGCGGGCGCTGGCCCACGAATAAACGCACTCAGCTGCGGATCGTCGCCCTACCGCAACGGCGAATGCACGAAGCCGGAATAATTCGGCTGATCGATCGCCACCTGGTCCACCGTCGTGCGGCACAGATGCTCCGCCAGCGCCGGGTCGTCGAGCGCGATTGCGCCTTCGCGGATGCGGCGGCAGAGGGTGCGGTTCATTTCTTCGAGTGTGCCGCTAAGGCCTAGGGCTTTCAGGCGCGTCTCTTCGTCGGCGGCGGACTTGGCGCCTTGCTCCAGTTCGCGCGCGACGATCGCGAGCGCGTTGGCGGCGACGCGGGCGTGGAAGGCGGTGTGGCCTTGCAGCTGGGGCATCGCGTGCTTTTCGATGAACTCGCGCACGGCGGTGACGAGCTCGAGGGCGGAGGGTTGGTCCATCATGTGGTGGTTAGGGGTTGGTGGTTCGGGAATGGGGAATAGGGCATGCGTTTTTTCATCACTATCCCCCATTCCCTATTCCCCGAACACCATACAGCAGGTTGACGAGGTCGATTTCGGTTTCGGAGGAACGCCGGCCGATCGTGGCGCGCTCGACCGTGCGGTCGGCGCCTTGCGCGAAGGCCTGGTACATGGTCATGCACATGATGCCCCATTTGAGCGTGCCGAACATTTCCCAGAATTTTACGCGCTCGGCGGTCATGTCCTTGCCGCCGGCTTCGGCATAACCGCCAAGCAAGTCGGCGACATCGCCGAAGCCGCCGACGACTTTCTTCGTCTCGCCGAAGCGCCAGGAATTGACGCAGATCCAGCCGAGGTCTTCGGCGGGGTCGCCGATGTGGACCAGCTCCCAGTCCAGGACCGCGCGCACGCCGTCGGGGCCGATCATCAGATTGCCGTGGCGGAAATCGCCGTGCACGAGTGTGAGCCGCGGCGACGCGGGCAGGCGCTGTTCGAGCCACTTGAACGCGACTTCGAACACCGGGTGGGGATAGTCGTAGCTGTCGTAGAGGGCGCGGTACTGGCCCAGCTGAGCGTCGGCGGGCACGACGTTCAATTCGGCGAAGGACGATTTGTCGATGGCGTGGATCGCGGCCAGGATGCGCCCGCATTGGCGCGCGAGCTTCGGGCGCGCGTCGGCGAATTCGGCGTCGCGCAGGATTTTTCGCGCGATCGTCTCGCCCTCGACACGGCCCATGATGTAGCCGGGGCCGAGGTTGTCGCTTTCTTGGAGCACATATGGCACCGACGGCACGGGCACGCCGGCCTTGGCGGCCAGGCGGATCGCCTTGGCCTCGGTTGCGAGCGAGACTGCGTTGCCCGAGCGCTGGACGGTCTTGCCGCCGGGGGCGCGGCGCAGGATGAGGGGCTTGGCGCCGGTGCGGCCGATGCCGTCGAACGACCAGGTTTCCTGGCTCGCGCCGCCCGAGAGGCGCTTCAGATTTTGGATCGAGGCGACGCCTTCGATCGCCTGGGCGACGGCTTTTTCGAGGGCGGGCGCGAAATCGGGCTGCGTTGCGGTCATGCGAAACTGTGCGCTAGGGGCCGCGCCATGGTCAACGCCGGTAACCGTTTCTTGCGAGTTGCGGGTCACGCCCCGCGAACGGCATAATGCGGACCCTACGCCCACAATTCACCAGTAGATCGCGTGCCATGTTAGACGCCGGCAAAGAAGCGCCGAAGGTCATCGTCCGCGACCTGTTCGCGACGCCCATCGTCGTGTGCGAATGGCCCCGGACGGAGCGGCTCAACGGCGAACTCCGCAAGGCGATCATGGCGCGGTACGAATCCTCGCCGGGCCTGGTGTCGTCGAACCGCAAGGGGTGGCACTCCAAATTCGACATGCACAAATGGCCGGAGCCGTGCGTCGCCGAACTGATGGAGATGGTGAAGGCGGCGGCCTCGAATATGAGCGCCCATCTCGTCGGGGGCGCCGACAAGAAGTATCTGGACAACTGGCAGATCAAGTCGTGCTGGTCGAACATCAACCCGCCGGGCGGCTACAATCAGCCGCACAATCATATCGCGGGCAACACGCTGCTGTCGGGTTTCTACTACGTCGATCTCGGCGGTTGCGAGGAGCGGGGCTACGCGGGGCGCACGATCTTCCAGGATCGCAGCGGCATCGCGCTGCCCGCCCGCCCGGACGGCGATCCGTTGGCGCGCGAATATGCCGTGGTGCCAAAACCGGGCGTGATGGCGCTCTTTCCCGCCGCGCAAATGCATTATGTCGAACCCTACCGCGGCAGCGGCCTGAGAATCTCGGTCGCCTTCAACTTGGGACATCCCGATCTCGAGACGGTGTACTACCCCGATATGCGCGAGCAGGATTGGTGGTGGAAGAACTTTCGCGGACTGATGCTGCTCAAGACCAAGGTGCCCGAGAAGGCGAAGGCGATGACGCGGTTTGCGTCCTATTTCGCCCAGGAGCTGCGGCGTCCTCAAAGCAACGCGCCGTTCTGGCAGCGGGTGAAGGTTACGCGCGATCGCGCCGAGGCCGACGAAGCGGAAGCCAGAGAAGCCGCGCAGATCAACGGCGCGGCCAACGGCCGGCTGCCTGAGAAGAACAGACTGATCTGAAATCACCCCGACCGGATCGTGCGAACGGCCTCGTCCTGCTCGAACAGATAGAGCAGAACGCGCAGCGCTTCGCCGCGCGGGGTCTTGAGGTCCGGATCGCGCGCGAGGATCAGGCGCGCGTCGTCGCGGGCGGCGGCGACGAGGTCGCTGTGCACCATGAGGTCGGCGAGGCGGAAGTCCGGCAAGCCGGATTGGCGCTCGCCCAAGAGCTCGCCGGCGCCGCGCAGGCGCAGGTCTTCCTCGGCGATCACAAAACCATCGTCGGTGTTGCGCAGGCAATCGAGGCGCGCGCGGGCCGTCTCGCCCAATGGCGCCTGGTAGAGCAGCAGGCACGTCGACGGTTTCGTGCCGCGCCCGACGCGGCCGCGCAGCTGATGGAGCTGGGCCAGGCCGAAGCGCTCGGCATGTTCGATGACGATGATCGTGGCGTCGGGGACGTCGACGCCGACCTCGATCACGGTGGTGGCGACCAGGATTTGCGCCTTGCCGCTGCGGAAGTCGGCGATGGCGCGGCCGACGGCGTCGACGACTTCCTCGGATCGTTGCAGCGGAATGGTGCGGGTGTCGATCGGCAAACGCCCGGCGGGTTTTTCGCGCAGGTCCGAAAAATCCATATCGCCGAAATAGGTCAGCACCAGCGTGCGCGGGATCGGCGTCGCCGTCATCACCAGCATGTCGACGGCTTCGCCCTTGCGCGCCAGTGCGAGACGTTGGTGCACGCCGAAGCGATGCTGTTCGTCGACGACGGCAAGACCGAGGCGGCCGAAGCGCGTTCCTGCCTGAACCAGCGCATGGGTTCCGACGGCGATCACCGGTTCAGCGGTCGACAGCC
>JBGOVA010000111.1:0-15655 GCA_041477875.1 Micropepsaceae bacterium
CGGGAGCCCGCTGCAGGATCACCAGCGTAGTAGCTGCCCGCGCACGATCAGGTTGCGGATAGGCGGTAACCCGCGCCGCGCACGGTCTGAATCAGACGATCCTGCAGGGACAGCTCGAGCGCCTTGCGCAAGCGCCCGATGTGGACGTCGACCGTGCGCGCGTCGACATAAACGCCCGAGCCCCAAACCGCATCGAGCAATTGCTCGCGGCTGAACACGCGCCCCGGATGCTGCATGAAATGATCGAGCAGCCGGTACTCGGTCGGCCCCAGATGGATGTCCTTGCCGCCACGCTTGACGCGATGCGCCGAACGGTCGATGGCGACGTCGCCGAACGTCACGATGTCCTCGGCAAGCGCGGGGCGTATCCGGCGCAACACCGCCCGCATGCGCGCGAGCAGTTCCGTCATCGAGAAGGGCTTGGTGATGTAGTCGTCGGCGCCGGTGTCGAGGCCGCGGATGCGATCGCTTTCCTCGCCACGCGCGGTCAACATGATGATCGGCACGTTGCGCGTTTCCGCGCGGTTGCGCAGCCGGCGGCAGACCTCGATGCCCGATACCTTGGGCAGCATCCAATCGAGGATCACGAGGTCGGGAATGTCCTCCTCCGCCAGCATCAGCGTTTCCTCGCCGTCGCGCGCTTCGATCGCGCGGTAGCCTTCCTTTTCGACGTTGTAACGCAAGAGCGTCATCAACGGCGCCTCGTCTTCGGCGATCAAGATCAGAGGCTTGCGCGGCATGGCGAGGCGCACGCCCGCAGGCGTGGTGTCAAGACTTGTCATGTGGCTCGACGGTTGTTGATGACGTGATATCGCTCTTGGGCCGTTCGTCGCCCATCTTCGTGCCGGTCGCGACGTAGTGAACGGTCTCGGCGATGTTCGTCGCGTGGTCGCCGATGCGCTCGAAATTCTTGGCGATGAACAGCAAATGCGTGGACGGACCGATCTTGCGCGGATCTTCCATCATGTAGGTCAAGAGCTCGCGGAACAGCGAGTTGTAGATCTCGTCGATCTCGCCGTCGCTCTTCCACACGGTGATCGCGGCATTGGCGTCGCGCTTCGCATAGGCGTCGAGGACATTCTTGAGCTGGGTCAGCGCCTGACGGCCCATGCGCGCAAGGGCTTGCGTCAGATGCGGGTCGGGCGCCTCGCGCGAGACCACCAGCGTCCGCTTCGCGACGTTCTTCGCCAGATCGCCGATGCGCTCCAAGTCGGCCGAAATCTTCAAGGCGGCCAACGTCTCGCGCAGGTCGAGCGCCATAGGCTGGCGCAGCGCCAGGAGCCGTACGACCTGCTGCTCGATCTGCTGCTCGAGCTGGTCGATGCGCCCGTCGAGGCCCACCGTCTGTTCGGCGAGCGCCATGTCGCGCCGCACGATCGCATCGATGGCGTTCGCAAGCTGCGTCTCGCACAAGCCGCCCATCTGGACGATGCCGGTGCTCAACGCCTCGAGCTGATCGTGGAACGATTTGACGATGTGTTCGGACATGCCTGCCTCGTGGGCGACGGCGCGCGTGCTCGTCGTGGTCATGGTGGCAACCCGTCTGAAGCCCTTGCCTCGAACGGCGCCTGACTATGTCTTTTGCGCTGCCCTATTGTGACAGGGCAATGACGCTTTTATGACACCGTTCAGGACGCAGCCAAAAGCCCGGCCGCGGGCATGTCACCGACCCCAGCCTCGGTGGCCAAGGGTAGATAAACGGTAAACGTCGAGCCTTCGCCCGGTTTGCTTTCGATGGCGAGGCGCCCGCGATGGCGGTTTACGATGTGTTTGACGATCGCAAGGCCCAGGCCCGTGCCGCCGATGGCGCGGCTGCGACGCACGTCGACACGGTAGAAGCGCTCCGTCAGGCGCGGCAGATGCTCGCGCGCGATGCCTTCGCCGCGATCGCGAACGGCGATGTAGACGGCGGGCGACGGTCCGGGTTCGCCGGGCGCCGCGCGCCGCGTGCCGAGTTCGAGCGTGACCGAGGTCTGCGGCCGCCCATACTTGATCGCGTTGTCGACCAGGTTCTGAACGACCTGGAACAGCTCTTCCCGATCGCCCACGACGTTCGGCAGAGACGACGGCTCCACGATGTCGATCTGCATGTTCGCGGCCGTCGCAACCGGCGACAGAGCGTTCGCCACCTCTTCCACGACGTCGCCGACATTCACGCTTCCCGCCGGGCGCACGTGCTCGTTGAGCTCGATACGCGTCAGCGACAGCAGATCGTCGATCAGCCGGCGCATGCGCGTCGCCTGTTCGGCCATGATGCCGAGGAACCGCTCCTGCGCGTCCGGATCGTCTTTGGCATGACCGCGTAGCGTGTCGATGAAGCCGGTCAGCGAGGCGAGCGGCGTGCGCAATTCGTGGCTGGCGTTGGCGACGAAATCGGCGCGCATCTGTTCCACGCGCTGCGCCTTCGTCAGGTCGCGCAGCACGATCAGCGCCGCCCGCAACGTGCGATCCTCACCTTCGACGGGGGAGACATAAGCCTCGAATATCTGTTCGGGCGTTCCCATGATCGGAAACTCGACGCGCTGCGCGCCGCGCCCGGCAAGCGTGAGGTCGAGCGCGCCCAAGACCTGCGGCGCACGTATGACGCTGGCCAAGTGCTTGCGCGGCTCGGCGACGCCGAAAACCTGCTCGAGGCTCTCATTGGCCGCAACGATGCGTCCCGCGTAGTCGGTCAGGATGGCGGGATCGGGCAGCCGCCGAACGATGTCGGACGGCAGATACTCGGGCTTCGCGGGCGTCGGGCGCGGCTGCAAGGCTTCGAGCGCCGCCGTAGCTACAGGTTGTGGCGCCGCGGCGGGTTCGGGAAGGCTGCGCACATAGCCCAGCCGCGCGACCGCGAAAGCGGCGATCCCGATCGCCAGAACGAACGGAAACGTCCACAGCCCGGTGTAAACGGCGAGCAGGAAAAGTGCGAACCATGCCGGGACGAGCGTCCATTTGATGTCGTCGAGGCGCACGCCGATCGGCGATTTGGGGCGCTTGCGCTCCCCCTGAGCCGTGCCGACCCCGTTTGCTTGCGCGCGGTTCGCGCCGCCGGCCGCATTCGGGGGGACTGCGGCCCCATCGCCACTGACTGACATTTCGAGTCCCTCACCGGCGTCAACCACGACCTCCCCCCGGGGTCGCTTGTCGCGCGGCTCACGCACATAGAACCACAACATGCCCGCCGCCGCGAGCTTGGCAACCACTGCCGCGCCGAACACAACCTCGAATCCGAGCGTGTCGGCCATCTGCCCGCCGGCGATCGCGCCGAAAACCTGAACCAGCGATTGCGCGGAGTTAACCATCGCAATGCGCATCGGCAGATCGCTGCGCGAGCCGAATTCTAGCACCATGTTCTGCGCCGCGATCAAGAAACCGGCATAGCCCGCGCCGATGCCCGCGAAGCAGAACAGAATGGCGCTCTGATCCTTGGAATAGATGAGGCCGATCGTGGCCCCCGCCCATAGCAGCAGCGCCGGAACGAACACGGATTTGAACCCCAGCCGATCGGCAAGCGCGCCCCAAGCAAGATTGGCGACGGTCTGCGACACCAACAGCGCAAGCGACAGGATGGCCAGCGTCTCGCCGGTCAGGCCGATCTTTTTCCCGGCAAAGATGACGTAAAACGGCAGCGCCAACGTGCCGAGCGTCGCGAGCGTCTGCGCCCAGAAATACATCGCGAACGCAGGATCCTGGCGCAGCAGCAGCGGAATGTCGGCCAGCCGCTCGGTCACGCTGACCGGCGCCCGCACGCTCGGCGATTCCGGCTCGCGCACGAGATAGAGCAGCGTCAGCCCCGCGGACGTCAGCACGAACGCGAGCAGGAACGTGCTCGCGTAGCCGTTGCCGAACGCGTTGCTCTCGACGAGATATTTGCCCCCGACATAAGCGACGGCCGACGCGGTCATGCCGCCCAGAAAATTCCTGAGGCCGATCATCGTCCCGCGCCGGTCCGGCGGGATCGTCTTCGTCAACAGAACGTTCCAAAGCACGTTCTGCATGCCCGAGAAGACGCCGAGAAGGCCAAGGAACAGCGCAAAGACGTAAAGCGCGGCCGTCGGCGGCAACAGAAACCCCGCAAGCGCCAACCCAAGCACCGACCCGCGCATCGCCCAGCCGTAACGCAAGCCCAGATCGACGATGCGCCGGCGATGCTCGATCGCGGTGGCGCCGAAAATGCTGCTGAAGAACGCGCCCAGATACTGCGTCGCCAGCGCGAACCCGACCATCGAGGTCGAACCGCCCGACAGCAAGAACAGATAGGCCGGAACGAAGGTCGGCGCGTTGACCAGGCGAAATCCGGTCATCGCCAGCATGCCGTGCGCCAGCTGGCTCACGTAGTTGCGCGTCAGATTTGCGGCCACTTCCTCTTGGAACTGGGCTTCGGCGCGGGCGTCTGAGTTCACGAGCGGGCGGTCATCCGGTTTGCGTCGTCCCAATCCGGGCGCGGCATGACCCAGGCCCCAGCGGCCACGTTGGCTTCCACTGCTCCGGCTTCGTCGCGCCGGCGATCACGGACGCAACCTGCCTTTGACCTAACAGCCAGGCGATTGCCGCGTCGAGCACGGATTTGCCGCGCTCGCGCGCAAAGGCCTCGAGCGCTTCGACGACGGTAAAATTCGCTTCGGTCAGAAGATGCTTTGCCGCGTCGGGATTGGCGGCCGCTCGCGAATCGTTGGGCACCGGCGCGCCGCGTTTGTATTTCCCGGTCAAAAGCCCGCTGGCCAGCGGGAAATAGGGAAGGACGCCCACGCCGAACGCTTCCGCCGCCGGCAGCACCTCGCGTTCGATCCGCCGATCCAAGAGATTGTAATGGTTCTGCGCCGAGACAAAGGGCGCGAGGCCCTTGCTCATGGCGATCCAGGCTGCATCCGCAATCTGCCAGCCGGCGAGATTGGAGGATCCGACATAGCGCACCTTGCCCGCGGCCACGAGCGCATCGAGCGCCGACAGCGTCTCTTCCATCGGCGTCGCCGGATCGGGAAAATGCAGCTGATAGAGATCGATATAGTCCGTACCAAGACGTTTGAGACTGGCCTCGATCGCCTGCATCACATAGCGCCGCGAACCGCCGCTCTGATAGGGACCCTGACCCATCGCCAGGCCGAACTTCGTGGCGACGACGGCATCCTTGCGCCGCGCGCCCAGCGCCTTGCCCAAATACTCTTCCGAGAGCCCGGCGCCGTAATAGTCGGCCGTGTCGAACATCGTGACGCCGAGATCGAGCGCCTTATGCACGACCTCGCGCGTCGCTTCCTCTGAACAGCGGCGGCCGAAATTGTTGCAGCCGAGACCGACGGCCGAGACCTTCAATCCGGACCGGCCGAGCTGGCGGTACTCCATGGTGCATCAGACTCCGTGTGCCTTGAACCAGCCGAGCGCGCGCTTCCATCCGTCCTTCGCCGCAGCCTCGTTGTAACTGGGACGATAGTCCGCCAGGAACCCATGATCGGCGCCGGGGAAGACGACGATCTCCGACTTCGTGTCGCCGGCCGCCTTGAGCGCCGCACGCATCGCCTCGACCTGCGACTGTTGGATGCCTTTGTCGAGTTCGCCGTAAAGCCCGAGCACGCGCCCCTTGATCTCGGAAGCGACTTCGACCGGATGCTTCGGCTTGGTGTCGCCTTCGGCGCGGACCATATGCCCGTACCAAGCAACGCCGGCCTTCACGTTCGGATTGTGCGCGGTGTAGAGCCACGTGACACGCCCGCCCCAACAGAAACCGGTCACGGCGAGCTTCGACCCGTCGCCGCCGCTGGCCGCCGCCCACTTCGCCGTCGCATCGAGATCGCTCATCACAGTGTTGTCGTCGACTTTCGCGACAATTTCGCCGACGAGCTTCTTCATGTCCGTGTATTGGAGCGCGTCGCCTTGGCGCGAATAGAGATACGGCGCGACCGCCAGATACCCTTGCTTCGCGAAGCGGCGGGTAATGTCCTTGATCCATTCGTGCACGCCGAAAATTTCGTGCACTACAAGGATCGTCCCAAGCTTCGTTCCCTTCGCAGGCATCGCGCGATAGGCGGGAATCTCGCCGCCCTCGACCGGAATTTTCACCTCGCCCGCTTCAAGCCCCGTTGCGTCCGTGGCGATCGTCGACGCCGCGATCGGTTGCACCGAAAGCGCGAAGCCGCTCGCCAAACTGGTCACCGCGAACGTGCGCCGGCTGATCGGTGCTCCGGCAATGCGATCGATGATGTCTTGAGACATGGCCCTGCGCTCCTCACTGTCGCGAATGCAAGAAAGGCCGGACTTGAAGCCCGACCTTTCCAAACCTAGCAAATTTCAAGCGCGCTGCGCGAGTCCCGCCCTAACGAAGCCGCCGCACCGATTCCGCGCGATCGGTGAAACCATAGGCCCGCAGATTGGTCTGCGTCCGGCTCACGACAATACATTGGCCGCCAAAGTCCGGTCGGTCGCAAAGCTCCCAGAGACCGCCTTGGACCACCACACTGGATGCCACGTTGCCGAAGTCATAAAGGTTCAAATCGCGAACGCTCGCTGTAAACGAGTACGCCGTACCGATGAAATGCGAATGCCTGTAGAGCGTGATCCGGCCGGGGCTACCGCCCTGACCGCAGACCAGGCGCCCGCCGAAGTTCGATACGTTGTTTCCGCATTGCCTAAGATCGAGCGACGTCGCGCGCCAGGCGCCGTAGTTGTCGCGGCACTCGGCGTAGAGGATGCGCCCGTAGATACGATACTCGCGACAGCTGTAGCGCCAATTCCCGCCGGGCAGCGCCCCGCCGCCATGATTGTCGTCGCCGTTATCGTCATTGCCGCGCCGGCAGCCGAGCACTCCGTTGGCGTTGTAGATGTCGCCTTGGCACGAGCGGAAATTGTCGAGCTCGGTGTAGCGCCAGCGCCCGTTCCGGTCTTGGCATTCGGCCGTGAGCGTCCGCACTTCGACGCTTGCCTTACGGCACGTCTCACGATAGCTGCCGCGCGGCACCCAGACGCTATCGTCGCCCTCGTCGCCGACGCACTGAAGCCGTCCGTAAACATTCGCGATGTCGCCGTCACAGTTGCGATAGTTGCTGAGCGTCGTGAAGTTCTCGTCGCCGTTCCGTGTCCGGCATGTCGCCGTCAGCGTGTTCCAATCGGCATAAATGTCGTCGCACGATTGCTGATAGCTGCCCGACGGAATCGGTGCGGCGCTTGCCGCGCCGGCGAAAACAAGGAAGGCCGCAATCGCCGCGGCGAATGTCGCCAGGATTTTCATGAGCTCACCCCATTTTCGACAAGACGAGTGTTCCAACACCATCCTGAATTGAGCATGACCTAAATGCGGCTGAAATACGGCATGCACGCGTAAATCGCCCTTGTGCCGCCGCACTTGCATGCAATTTTCGAAACTGCCCTCGCACACGGAGCCCGCCCCACCGATGCGCACAGCCCTCGCCGTCTTGTTTTTGTTTCTCTTGCCGATCGTTTCCGCGCCCGCCGCCCAAGCCAAGCCCCACGTGGACTCGATTCTGGTTGAAAAATCCAAGCGCGTGCTCACCCTTTACGCCGGCAACAAGCCGATAAAAACCTATCGCGTGGTGCTCGGCGGAAACCCGACCGGCGACAAGGAGCAGGAGGGCGACGGGCGCACGCCCGAGGGCCGCTACACGATCGACGCGAAGAATCCGCAGTCGAGCTTCCACCTGTCTCTGCATGTCTCCTACCCATCGAAGCACGACCGCGCGGCGGCGCGCGCCAAGGGCGTTCCGCCGGGCGGCGCCATCATGATCCACGGCACGCCCGAGTCCATCGCGGCGCTCTATGCGGCGGGCGTCTACCCGGATTGGACGGCGGGCTGCGTCGCGGTGACCAACGGCGAGATGGACGAAATCTTCAAGCTCGTCCGCGTCGGTACGCCGATCGTGATCAAGCCTTAGCCCAGCATCGCTTCGCCGAGGTCGTCCGGCACGGCGGCGTCGCGCGGCAAGAGATAGATCGGCGCGGAGACGAATCGCCCGATCGACTGCGCCGTCTCGCCCGCGGCGACAGGACTGTCCTCCGACTCGGACAACACGATCGCCCACGGCTCGCGCCCGCGTGCGCTCAGCGCTTCGCACGCTGTCAGCGTGTGGCTGATCGTGCCGAGATATGTCCCAGCGACAAGCACGATCCTAGCGTCGAGCGCCGAGATCAGATCGATGTTGGTGTAGGCTCGCCCGAGCGGCGCCATGATCCCGCCCGCGCCCTCGATGAGGCACACGCTCTCGTCGACCTCCATCGCCGAACGGCAGAACACGACAAGCTCGTCGAGGGGCACGTTCCGGCCCTCGCGCATCGCCGCCATGTCGGGTGAAAGCGCCGCGCGAAATCGCCACGGCGAAATCTCCTTGATCCGCGGTTCGTCAATCGGCAGACCTAGTGCTTGCAGGATGAGCCCTGTGTCGCTGTCGGCGGCAGCGTCTAGCTCGAACCCGCTGATCACCGGCTTGATCGCGTCGACCGCAACATCGCGCCGCCGGAACGCTTCGATCAGCCCGCACGTCAGGTAGGTCTTGCCGAGACCCGTGCCCGTCGAGGTGATGAAATAGGCCGTCATCGCTGCGCGCCGTCGAGCGGTAACACAAACTCGCGAACCGCGTCGGCAAGCCGCAACACATCTTCGCGCGCATGATCGGCGGCAAAGGTGATGCGAAGCCGCGCCGTCCCGTCCGGCACCGTCGGTGGACGTATCGCGGTCACCAAGAAGCCCCTGTCCAAAAGCAGTCTCGATGCGTCAAGCGCGGCCTCGGACGACCCGAGGATCACCGGAACGATCGGCGACTGCGGCGCGCCGAGTCCCACCGCCGCCGCAAACGCCCGCGCATGCGCAAGCGGCTTCGCGCACAGCTCCTTATCCTGGGCGATGACATCGATCCCCGCAATCGACGCGCCGACGACGGCTGGCGGAAGAGCGGTCGCATAGATCAGCGATCGCGCGCGATTGATCAGAAGTTCGACGACGGCCTTGCTCGCCGCGACGTAGCCCCCATACGAACCCACGGCCTTCGACAGCGTGCCCATCTGAATATCGGGCACAACGCCCCAGTGCGCCGCGGACCCTCGCCCGCCGCCGATGACGCCGAGGCCGTGCGCATCGTCCGTCATCACCCAGGCATCGTGATCGCGCGCGACCGCGATGATATCGGCGAGCGGCGCAAGATCGCCGTCCATGCTGAAAACGCCTTCGGTCAGCACGAGGCAATGCCGCGCGCTGCCCCGCTCGGCCTGCAAGAGTGCGCCGAGATGTTCGACATTGTTATGCGCAAACGTCACGACCTTCGCGCCGGAAAGCTTTGCCCCCGAAATCATGCAGGCGTGGGACAATTCATCGGCAAGCACGAGATCGCCTGCACCGACAACCGCCGGGATCGCGCCGAGATTGGCCAGATACCCCGAGCCGAACACCAGCGCCGCCGCCGTTCCTTTGAGCGCCGCGATCTTACGCTCGAGTTCGCCGTAGAGCGGATGGTTGCCCGTCACCAGACGCGAGGCTCCCGCCCCCGCACCATGCGCTTGGACGGCTTCGACCGCCGCCGCCCTCAGCCTAGGATCTTGGGCAAGGCCGAGATAATCGTTCGAGCAGAAATCGCGAAACGCGCGTGCATTTCGCGTTGCCGATTGGGCACCCGGGTGCGCGGTATCGGTCAGCCGACGCTCGAGCTGGCCAACGCGAAGCTGCTCCAATTTTCCAGCCGCAAATCGATCGATGCCGGACATTTCAGACCTGGTTTCGGGCGCAATCCCGCCGCTTGACGTACTTGCTACCACACCTATTGTGCCGCCGACATCGCCACTCACCGACGAGAGAAAATTCAGTGACCGACACCGTTGCGACTTTGGGGCGCTCCGCCCACCCGACGCAGGCCGCAAATCGGCCTTGGACCCAAGCCGACGTCCGCGAACTCTACGATCTCCCCTTCGCCGACCTGATTTTTCGCGCGCAATCGGTTCACCGCCAGCACTTCGACGCCAACGAGGTGCAAATGTCGACGCTGCTGTCGATTAAGACCGGCGGTTGCCCGGAAGATTGCGGCTATTGCAGCCAATCGGCGCATTTCGAAACGGGCCTCAAGGCCTCGAAGCTCATGGCGCTCGAAGAAGTAAAGCAAGCAGCGGCGCAGGCGAAGGCCGGCGGCGCTTCGCGCTTCTGCATGGGCGCGGCGTGGCGCGAACCGAAGGACCGCGACATCGACGTCCTGTGCGACATGGTGCGGGAGGTGAAAGCGCAAGGCCTCGAAACCTGCATGACGCTCGGCATGCTGACGCAGACCCAAGCGCAACGCCTCGCCGACGCCGGCCTCGAATACTACAACCACAACATCGACACGGGGCCGGAGTACTACGCGAAGGCCATCACCACGCGCACGATGCAGGACCGCCTCGACACGCTCGCGCACGTGCGCAATGCGGGCATGGCTGTCTGCTGCGGCGGCATCGTCGGCATGGGCGAGGCACGCGAGGACCGCATCGGCATGCTGGTGACGCTCGCCAACCTGCCGAAGCATCCTGAATCCGTGCCGATCAACGCGCTGATGAAAGTCAAAGGCACGCCCTTGGGCGACAGCGAACCGATCGAAGGTTTCGAGTTCGTGCGCACGATCGCCGCCGCCCGCATCATGATGCCGACCTCCGTCGTGCGCCTCTCCGCGGGCCGCGAGCACATGAGCGAAGAGCTTCAGGCGCTCTGCTTCCTCGCCGGCGCGAACTCGATCTTCATCGGTCCGAAGTTGCTTACGACGAAGAACCCCGCCAAGGAAAAGGACGATGCGCTGTGGGCAAAGCTCGGCATCCGTCCGATGGACGTGTGAGCAGCGCACCCGATTGGCTGAAGCAAGGCTGGCCGCACATCTGGCTGCCCTATGCGCAGATGAAAACCGCGCCCGCACCGTTGGCGGTGGTCGGCGCCAAAGGCGCGCGGTTGAAACTCGCCGACGGCCGCGAGCTGATCGATGGCGTCGCCTCGTGGTGGACGGTCGCGCACGGCTACAATCATCCCCACATCCGCGAAACGGTGGCGCGCCAACTCGAAACGCTCCCGCACGTCATGCTTGGCGGCCTCGCGCATGAGCAAGCCTACACGCTCGCGTACCGCTTGAGCGGGCTTCTTCCCGGCGACCTCGATCGCGTCTTCTTCTCGGACTCAGGTTCGGTCGCCGTCGAAGTCGCGCTCAAGATGGCGATGCAGTTCTGGATCAACCGCGGCGAACGCGGCCGCACCAAGATCCTGAGCTTCAAAGGCGGCTATCACGGCGACACCTTCGCGACGATGGCGATCTGCGATCCCGACGAGGGCATGCATTCGTTGTTCAAGGGTGCGCTCACCGAGCAATTCGTTGTTGATCTCCCGCGCGACAGCGCGCAAGCGACGGCACTCGACGACCTCCTGGCGCGCGAGAAGGCGAGGATCGCCGCGATCGTCGTCGAACCGCTCGTGCAGGGCGCCGCAGGCATGAAGTTCCACTCGGCCGAAACCCTTCGCCGCATCGCCGACGCCGCGCGCCGTCACGATGTGCCGCTGATCCTCGATGAAATCTTCACGGGCTTCGCGCGCACCGGCACGATGTTCGCGATGGAGCAAGCCGGCATCGTCCCCGACATCGTCTGCCTCGGTAAAGCCTTGACCGGCGGGACGTTGCCGCTGGCCGCGACGATCGCCAGCGAGCGCATTTTCGAAGGCTTCCTGTCGGACGATCCCGCGGTGGCACTGATGCACGGCCCCACCTTCATGGGCAACGCAATGGCTTGCGCCGCGGCAAACGCCTCGCTCGACCTCTTCGAGCGCGAACCGCGCCTCGTCCAAGTCGCGCGCATCGAGGCGCTCCTGCGAAACGGCCTCGAGCCCGCACGAAAACTGAAGGGCGTGCGCGACGTCCGCGTCAAAGGCGCCATCGGCGTGATCGAGCTGGAGAGCGTCGACCGCACGGCCTTGCGCCAGCGCTTCGTCGACAAAGGCGTCTGGATCCGCCCGTTCGGCAACGTCGTCTATACGACACCGCCGTTCGTGATCTCGGATGAGGATCTAGCAACGGTCACGCGTGCAATGGTCGAGGTCGTGCGCGAAGCAGCCTAGACCGAGCGCTTGACCATCATCTGTTTGATTTCGCCGATCGCCTGCGCCGGGTTCAGGCCCTTCGGGCACGCGCTCGCGCAGTTCATGATCGTGTGGCAGCGATAGAGCCGGAACGGATCTTCGAGATTGTCGAGCCGCTCGCCCTTCGCCTCGTCACGGCTGTCGGCAAGCCAGCGATAGGATTGCAGCAAGACGGCCGGCCCCAGATAGCGCTCCTGATTCCACCAATAGCTCGGGCACGACGCCGAACAGCACGCGCACAGAATGCACTCGTAAAGCCCGTCGAGCTTTTGGCGGTCAGCAGGCGATTGCTTCCATTCCTTCTCGGGCGTCGGCGTCTTCGTCTGCAGCCACGGCTCGATCGACGCGTATTGCGCGTAGAAATGCGTCATGTCGGGCACGAGGTCTTTGACCACCGCCATCGAAGGCAGCGGATAGACGGCGACCGTCCCCTTCACGTCGTCGATCGCCTTGGTACAGGCGAGCGTGTTCGACCCGTCGATGTTCATGGCGCACGACCCGCACACGCCCTCCCGGCACGAGCGGCGGAACGTCAGGGTCGGATCGATCTCGTTCTTGATCTTGATGAGCGCGTCCAAGACCATCGGCCCGCAATGATCGAGGTCGACCTGATAGGTGTCGAGACGCGGATTCTCCCCGTCGTCCGGGCTCCAGCGATAGACCTTGAACGCCCTTAGCCGCTTCGCGCCCGCGGGCGCGCCCCACGACTTGCCGGTTTTGACCCTGCTGTTTCGCGGCAGCGAAAGTTGGACCATGAGGAACGCTCGAGTGATGAGGGAGATATAGATGGGACGCTTCAGGGTTTACAGCCGCGAGCCGCCCGCGTCCACCGGGTACACAAGTCGGCGTAGACCGCTTAATGTCGCGCCCGTACTGCCTGGGGACACCAATGCAAGTCATCGCTCGGCTGACCGCCGCAAGCCTTCTCCTGTTTGCCGCCGCCTGCGATTCCTCGCCGCCGCCGAGCGCGACGCAAGAGAGCAAGATCGTCGAGGATGCCAAAGCCCCGCTGGGGCAGCTGCCCGACACGGTCGAGCCACAGCACTATCGCATCGACTTGACGATCCGGCCCGATCAACCCCGTTACAGCGGCGTCGTCGAAATCGATCTCAATCTGAAGACGGCGCAGCGCGATATCTATCTCCACGGCGACAAGCTCGACGTATCGGACGTCACCGCGCGCGTGTCCGGTCGTGAGACCGTCAAAGGTTCGTACACTCAGGTCCACAAGAGCGGCGTCGCCAGGCTCTCCTTCGATCGCGAGTTGCCGCAAGGCGCGGTCACCGTGCGCCTCCCCTTCAGCGCCGCGTTCGACAGCGAGCCCGACGCGCTGACCGTGATGACCGACAGCGGCGAGAAATACGTCTGGACTCAGTTCGAAGCGATTTCTGCGCGCCGCGCGTTCCCGGGCTTCGACGAGCCGCGTTTCAAAGTGCCTTTCGACATCACCATCACCGCGCGTGCCACCGACGCCGTGATCACAAACACGCTCCCGGTCAAGGAAGAAACGACCGCCGACGGTTTGAAGAAGATCACCTTCGCGACGACCCAACCGCTCCCGACCTATCTCGTCGCCTTCGCCGTCGGTCCCTACGACGAGACCCAAGGCCCAACGATACCCGCCTCGAAGCTGCGCGCGTATTCGTTCCCGCTTCGCGGCGTCACCGTCAGAGGCAAGGGCGAGCGCATTCGCTACGCCTTGAAAGAAACGCCCGCTCTGATCGGTTTTCTGGAGACTTATTTCGCGGCGCCCTTCAACTATCCCAAGCTCGACCTGATCACGCCGCCGAACTTCGTGGCCGGCGGCATGGAGAATGCCGGGACGATCACCTACACCGAGCGCGGCATGCTGCTCGACGACGCGGCCTCGATCCAGCAGAAGCGCTACTTCCGCCTGCTGCACGCGCACGAACTCTCCCACCAGTGGTTCGGCGATTTGGTCACGCCGAAATGGTGGGACGACATCTGGCTCAACGAATCCTTCGCAACCTGGATGGGCGACAAGTCAGCGGCGGGCACCTGGCCCGAAGGCGAGTTCAGCCGCGAAACGATCCACGACGCGCTTGAGGTCATGGACGTCGATTCGCTTTCGACCGCGCGCGCGGTTCGCCAACCCATCAAATCGAACGACGACATCAGCAACGCCTTCGACGGCCTGACCTACGACAAGGGCGGCGCCGTCTTGTCGATGTTCGAGAACTATCTGGGCCCCGACGTGTTCCGCGAAGGCGTGCGCACCCACATGCGCCGTTTCGCCAACCGCGTGGCCGACGTGCACGACTTCATGGAGTCGCTCGCCCAAGGCTCCGGCAAGCCCGAGATCGTGCCCGCCTTCGAGTCGTTCTTGAATCAACCCGGCGTGCCGCTCATCCGCGCGCAGTCCCAATGCCGCAACCGCGATCTCGAAGTCTCTCTGAGCCAATCGCCGTTCGGTTCGAAAACCGTCGGCGACGCCCGGCTATGGTCGGTGCCGGTCTGCATGCGCGACCTCAAGAGCGGCAAGCCGGTCCCGTGCACGCTGCTGCGCGAACGAACGGCCACGCTCGCGCTCAAGAACCAATGCGGCGCGGTGCTGCTGCCGAACACCGGCGGCGCGGGCTACTACCGCTTCTCGATGGCGCGCGACGAATGGCAGAAGCTCATCGCCCTCACGCCGAAAATGTCGCCCGCCGAACAAATGGCGGCCCTTCACAGCCTGCGCGCGGCCTTCCGCGCGGGCGACGCCGACGCGGCGACCTATTTGACGGCCCTGCAAGCGATCGGCACGGCGGGAACGTGGGACACAATCGAGATCGTGCGCACCTTCCTCACCGAAATGCGCGGCGACCTTTTGCCGAAATCCGACATTCCGCTGTTCGAGAAACAGGTCCGCGCTTGGTTTGCACCTCTGCTCGCCAAGCTCGGCCTCGAACCGGCACACCGCGAACCGCCGTCCGCCGCGTTGGCGCGTGCGGCCCTCGCCGAGCTCCTCGTCAAGGTCGCGCGTGAACCCGGCACGCTGTCCGCACTTGCCGCGAAGGGCGTGGCCCAACTCCATGCCGAAAGCACGCCGGACGCACCGCGCGTCATCGCACCTGAACTCGTCCCCGCGGCGTTATGGTCGGCGGTCAAATCGGGCGGCGCCCAGGTCGCGCACGACGCGATCGAAGCGATCAAAGCCTCGAGCGACGCCGAATTCCGCTCCTCCGCCATCCTGGCACTGACTGCCGCGACCGATCCCGCAGCGGTCGCCGAGATCCACGAGTTCGCCGTCTCCGGCGCGATCCGCGTGCGCGAGCTGCGCTATTTCCTGCGGGCGCTTTTCGCCGACCCCGAACAGCACGCGGCATCCTGGGCCTGGCTGCGCAAGGACTTCAAACGGCTGACGGCGCCCGTGCCGCGCGAAGGCCGCGCGCGCTTCATCGACCTGGCCTCGAAGCTCTGCACCGATGCCGCACACGCGGAGATCGAGTGGTTCTTCAAGCCCATGGTGGACGACATCGTCGGCGCCCCGCGCGTTTACGCCAACACGCTCGAGACCGTCGATCGCTGCGTGGCCTGGCGCGCGGCAAAGGGCTCCGAAGTCGCCGCCGCCCTGCGCCAAAATTGAACCGACCG
>JBGOVA010000207.1:0-7416 GCA_041477875.1 Micropepsaceae bacterium
CGCGCATCGGCGCGCACAAAGACGGCGTGGGTTCGAAGTTCACGCGCAAGTACGGCGTCACCTCGCTCGTCTGGTTCGAGCTCCACGATCGCATCGAAAGTGCGATCCAACGCGAGACGTCGATCAGGCGCTGGCCGCGAAAATGGAAGCTCGACCTGATCGAGAAGAACAACCCGGATTGGCGCGACTTGTACGAAGAGCTAACGGCAACCCAGCCTTTGCCTGCGTGGGCGCGGTGAGTTGAGCGCCGTGGGGCGAAGTCTTTCGGCCGCGCCGACGCGCGGCCACTGGGTGGCCGGGTCGCGCTTCGCTTGCCCGGCCATGACGGATATTTTTGTTCTTGAACTCAACCGGACAGCCCTGGGCTTGACCCGGCCATGACGATTTTTGTTTGGACGGTTTGCGTGTGCCGCGTCAGTCGACCACGTCTTCGGCGACGAGCGCCTTGTTCTTGTAGCCGTCCTTGTCGATCGCATCCATCAACTTCATGACGTCGGCGTAGATCACCTTCTGGTCGGCGCGGAGGAAGATCTTGCGCGTGCGGTCGCCGTTGGTCTTCTGGTTGATGGCGAGGCTCAGGTTCGTCAAGTCGGCCTGGATCTCGCCCGTGCTCTGCGTGCCGACGTTGATGACGCCCGTGTCCTGCAAGCTGACGAAAACAGGCTCGATCGGATCGGGCGGCTGCTCGGTGATGGACGGCGGCGGCAGGTCGAGCGGTATGCTGATCGTCGCCAGCGGCGCGGACACCATGAAGATGATGAGCAGCACGAGCATGACGTCGACGAAGGGCGTGACGTTGATTTCGGCGTTGTCGGCAAAACGCTTCTTGCCGCCCTGTGTGCTTTCGCCGGTTCCGATATTTGCCGCCATGTGCGATCAGGTCCTTGAGGTTTCGCGTTCGCGCCGGATCACTGGAGCTTAAACTCGACTTCGACTTCGGCAATGATCACCCGGCCGGAGGATTTGTAGCGCCATCTCTTCACGGCACTGAGCGCCGCGCTTTCAAACCAGCCTGCGGGCTTTGCGGAGACTATCACGGCGTCGCTGACCGTCCCGTCGGGCTGGATGGTGACGCGGATGCGGACGATGCCCGTCTTTTCGGCCTCGAGCGCGCGTTGCGGATAGCGCGGCGGCGGCTTGGAGACCGGGCTGTCGATGACCTGCTTGTCCGAAAGGATCGTCGTCGCGTCGGCGGTGCTTTCGGCCGGCGGCTGGGGCTTCAGCGGCACGGGCGGCACATGCACCGCCACGGGCGGCGGCGGCACGGGACGCGGGCGGAAGCGCGGCTTTTCCTGCACCACTTGTTCCGGCGGCGGCGGTGGAGGCGGCGGCGGAGGCGGCGGAGGCGCCACGGCCAGCACTTCATCGGGAGTTTCTTCGATGAAATTCGGTACGAAGCCAAACGTCGCGGCGACGTAATACAACACCGCGAGGTGAACGAGCACGGAGATGATGATTGTTATGTAGACCGTGCGCCTGTCCATAGCGGCTCGTTACCCGATTTTACCCGTCGACTCTGACTATCTGGTCACGCGATCTTCGGCCACCAAGGCGATCTGGTAGAACCCAGTGTCTTGGATGACGTTCATCACGCGCATGACTTCCTTGTATTGAACGGTCTTGTCGGCGCGAATGAAGATGCGCCGGTTGTAGTTGTTGCTTGCGGCCGCGACGAGGGCTGCGGGAAATTGCGCGTACGAGAATTGTATGTCGCCAATGTAGATTTTCCCGTCCGCCTGCAACGACACGTAGACGGGATCCTTGACCTTGGCGGGATTCGCCGCGGACGGCGGCAAGTCCACCTTCACGTTCACGCTGGCCAGCGGTGCGGCCACCATGAAGATGATCAGCAGCACCAACATGACGTCCACGAAGGGCGTCACGTTGATCGTACTGTTGTCGTCGTATCGCTTGCCGCTTCCAGCCATCGCCGGTCAGCCCTCGTAATCGCGCGAAACGCGGACCAGAACCTCGTTGGAGAAATTGTCCATACGCGTCTGGAACGCGCCGATGCGCCGGGCGAACATGTTGTAGAAGATGACCGCCGGGATGGCGGCGAAAAGCCCGATGGCGGTGGCAAACAGCGCCTCGGCGATACCCGGCGCCACAACCGCGAGGTTGGTGGTCTGGGTCTGCGCGATGCCAATGAACGAGCGCATGATGCCGTAGACCGTGCCGAACAGACCGACGAAGACGGCGATCGAACCGACGGTCGCGAAGATGCCCATACCGGTGGAGAGTTCTTCACCCTGCTCGGCTTGGACGATGCCCATGCGCTGAGCGACGCGCGAGGAAATGCTCCCCTTCTTGCCGGTGCCGATCTCGTCGACCGCCGCGACGAGCATTTTCGCCAGCGCGTTGTCCCTGAAATTCCGACCGGCCGTCTTGGCCGCATCCTGCAGCGAGCCCGCGTTGCGGAACGCCTGCAAGAAGCGGTCGGTCTTGCCGTTCAAGCCGGAGAAGTACGAGAGCTTCGAGAACATGATCGACCACGTCGCGATCGACCACAGCATCAGCATGGCCATCACGACCTGCACCACGATCGATGCGTTGATGAACATGGTGAAAAGCGTGATGTCGGGGCCTTTCGGCTCTTCCGCCACAGGCGGTGCCGCGGGTGCGGCGGGCTGGGCCGTGGCGTCAACGGGCGGCGGCGTGACGGGCAGTCCATCCGGGCCGATTTCCGGCGGCGGCGGCTCCGTGCCCGGCGCGGCGGCCGGTGCGCCGGGCGGCGTTGCCGGCGCTGTCGCAGGCTGAGCAGCCGGCGCGGGCGTCGCTCCCGGTTGTGTGGGTTGCGGGGCGGGCTGTGCCATCGCCACCGTCACCATCATGGTGATGCCGAGCATCAAACCTGCCGCGGCGGCTGCGCGCGCGATCGTCATCCGATTACCCCTGTTGACTGTTACACGTCCCATAACCACTTGCCTTCCCGTCATTCGTCTGACCCGACCGGCCAACCCGTCCTGAATTCGTAAGCAATACGGCGTAGTTCTACCCGCGTTTTGCCATCAAACACTTAACCAGAACGCCCGCCGCTCCCGGCGAGTTCCGGAACGCGGCCGTCGTCTGGCCCTGATTTCTTGGAGATGATGCCGTTAAGCCTTGAGCCGGCACGCCTGCAATCCCTGACAGGCCGTCCGTCGAAGCTCGACCGCCCGATTTTCCCCCACTCGATATCGCAAGCGCGCCCGGATGGCCCACGCGCGTCCCCAGTTCCAAGCTTATCTCAAAGTTTTGCAACACAATCAAACCGAAAAACTGCGACAGGGTTTCCGCGGCTTTCCGCAAGAAACTTGCCCGAAACTGCTATTTTAGGGCCCGATTATGATAGAAGCGAGGCGCCGAATGCCACCGGTGTCATAGATCGACGACCATGCCGTCGAAGGCCGGCTCCACTCCCTTTGGGAGCGAACGGGCGAGCGCGCGATAGTCCAAATCGATGTGGAGATTGGTGAGGATCGCGCGCTTCGGACGGAGGCGCTCGATCCACGACAACGTCTTTTCGACATGCGCATGGGTCGGGTGCGGGCGATAGCGCAGCGCGTCGACGATCCAGCACTCGACGCCTTCGAGAGCGGCGAATGCCGCATCGTCGAGGTCGACCACATCACTTGAATAGGCGAGCGGGCCGAAGCGAAACCCTTGGCTCAGCATCGTACCGTGGTCTTGGTCGAAGGCGCGCACGGAAACGGCGCCGCCCTTGCCGTCGATCGTGAACTCCTTGAACGGACGCACGATCAGGTGACCTTCGAGGATGGCGGGATAGGCGCCGACTTCGTTGCCCTTGAAGCAATAGCCGAAGCGGTCCTTCAGTACACGGAGCGTTTCCTCCGCCGCGTGCACGTCGACGCGGCGCATCATGTTCTGGGCCACCATGCGCAAGTCGTCGATGCCATGGGACTGGTCCGCATGATCGTGCGTGATCAGAACGCCGTCGAGGCGCGAGACGCGCGCGTCGATGAGCTGTTGGCGCATGTCGGGCGAGCAGTCGACGAGCACTTGGGTCGCGCCGCGCTCGACGAGGAGCGAGCAGCGGCGGCGGCGGTTCTTGGGCTCCGTCGGATCGCAGGCACCCCACTCCCCTCGCCCATCGACGCCGCCGATGCGCGGCACGCCGCCCGACGAGCCGCTGCCCAGAATCGTGACTTTCAGCGAGGAAGTCATGTGGGCGGGCGAGCTTTGTTGAAGAGGCGGAAGAAGTTTTCGGTCGTCGCGTCGGCCAGGCGTTCGGGCTCGACGCTTTTGAGGCGTGCGACGGTCGCGACGGTGTGCGCGACGAACGCCGGCTCGTTGCGCTTGCCGCGATGCGGCATCGGGGCCAGATACGGCGCGTCGGTTTCGACCAGCAGCCGATCCAGCGGCACGTCCGTAACGATCGCGCGCAACTCCTCCGCCTTCTTGAACGTCACGATGCCCGAGATCGAGATCAGCATGCCGAGATCGAGCGCGGTGCGCGCAAGCTTCGCCGTCGACGAAAAGCAGTGGATGAGACCGGGAAAGGCGCCCTGCCCCGTCTCCTCCTCAAGGATTTGGCAGAGGTCGTCGTCCGCGTCGCGGGCGTGGACGATGAGCGGCAAGCCCGTCTCGCGCGAGGCGGCGATGTGGGCGCGGAAGTTGCGCACCTGATCCGCCTTCGGGCCGTGCTCATAATAATAGTCGAGGCCCGTTTCGCCGATGCCGACCACGCGGGGATGCCGCGCGTGCTCGACAAGCGCGGTCGATTCGTCGATGGGTTCTTCGGCGGCTTCATGGGGATGAATGCCGACGGAACACCACACGTCGTCGAAGCGCTCGGCGATCTTGCGCACGCCTTCGAACGCTCTGAGCTTGGTGCCGATCGTCAACATCGCGCCGACGCCCGCCCGGCGCGCGCGCGCGACGACGGCATCGAGCTCGGGGCCGAAGTCGGGAAAGTCGAGATGGCAGTGGCTGTCGATCAGCATTAACTCATCCGCGTCAAGCCACCCAAGTTCGGGGCCCACCCTTCAAATATGTCGGCGAGGCGTCGCGGTTCAACCTCAATCGCGCGGGCAGATCAACGCTGCAAAGCGGCCTCGATGGCGAAAAAGGCGTTGAGGGTCAGCTGTTTCTTGTCGAGGTTCAGTTCGTCGGCGCGCGCGGCCTGCGTGCGCAGCTCTTCCCACAGGCGCGACCAACCGTCCAACGGCACAGCCGCCCGGAGGTGGCGCAGCAGCGGTTCTTCGCCGGGCACCTGCGGCAACGCGGCGTAGGCCCCGCGCAGGACACGCTCCTCGATCTGCGACAAGAGGCCAACCAGCAATGCGATGCCGCGATCGGCTGGCGCGCGGGCCACCTTCTCGGCCAGCGCAAAAAGCTTTACCGCGTTGAGACGCGGCAGCCCATGCAACAGCTCGGTGATGTCGCGGTAGAACGCGAGGGCTTCGGTCTCCGCGAGCTCGAGCGCACGGCCTGGCGCGCCTTCGGCCAAGGCGGAGAGGAGTTCGCGCTGCACGCCGTCGAGATCGGGCGCCAGTGCGGCGACGGCCTGGCGCATCGGTTCTGCGTCGAGGGGGCGCAACGTCAGCAAGCGGCAGCGCGAGCGCGTCGTCGGCAACAAGCCGCCCGGCGCGTGCGAGACCAACAGCAGGAGGCCGCGCGCGGGCGGTTCTTCGAGAATCTTGAGGAGCGCGTTTTGCGCGGAGCGATTCATGTCGTCGGCGGCGTCGACGATGGCGATGCGCTGCCCGCCCTGCGAAGCGTGACGCGAGAAGAAGCCGTGCAGGCGCCGCACCTCTTCGACCGGCAACTCCGTGCGCGAGCGTTTGCGGTCCGCGTCCCACGGCCGGCGGATAAGCATGAGATCGGGATGCGCCAATGCGGCGACGAGGCGCTGTACCGGATGGTCGGCGGGCACGCCCAAGTCGTCGGGACACTTCTCGGCACCGTAGGCAAGCAGCGCGCGGGCGAAGCGCCACGCGAGGGTCGCTTTGCCGACACCCTTGGGTCCGGCGATGATCCATGCGTGATGCAGCCGTCCGGAGCGCGCCGCGCCGGCCAGCGTCTGCGCGGCGGCTGCATGCCCGAACAGCTCAAGCCGTTCGCGCGGGTGCGGCAGCGCGCCGATACGGTCGCTTTCGGGGATGGGATCAGCGTCGTAGTTGCGCGCGCGCGCAACCATTAGACTTGGCCCAGACGCGATTTGAGCGCGCTTAAAACCGCCGCGTGAACGCGTTCGATCGGCTGGCCTGCGTCGATGACGACGCAGCGTTTGGACGCGCGCTTGGCGATGTCGAGGAAGCCCTGGCGCAACTTTTCATGAAATTCGCGACCCTTCTGCTCGAAGCGATTCTCCGCGTCGCGCCGCGCGGCGGCGCGCGCCAGGCCTTGGTCGACGCCGATGTCGAGCACGAATGTCAGGTCCGGCTCGATGCTGCCCATCGTCAGGCGATGGAGATCCTCAACCACTTTGCGTTCGAGCCCGCCCGCGTAGGCCTGATAGGCCATCGTGGAGTCGGCGAAGCGGTCGCACACGACGTGCGCGCCGCGTTTCAGCGCCGGCGCGATCACTTGGCGCCAGTGCTCGACCCGCGCGGCATAGAACAACAGCGTCTCGGCCATCGGCGACCAGCGATCCGCGCCGCCGGTCACGAGAAGCGTACGAATTTCCTCGGCCGACGGCGAGCCGCCGGGCTCGCGCGTTTGCACGACATCGGCGCCCGATTGCGTCAGATAGCTCGCGAGCAACCGCGCTTGCGTCGACTTGCCGGTTCCCTCCCCGCCTTCGAAGGTGATGAGCCGGCCCGTCGTCATTGGGTCGGCGTTTCGGCCGGTTGCGCGTCGCTCGGCAACGGCAATTGCTCGGTCTTCGATGCCGGCTCCGGCTTGCTGGAAAGCAACTCTTTGACGCCGAGCTTGATTTGCGTCATCACCCCGCCGGCTTCGATATCGGCGCCCGCAAAGACCGGTACGATCGTCTCGGGCACGCCGGGCGCCGTGATCGTGAGTTTGCCGAGCTCCTTGCCGCGCGCAACCGGAGCTTCCACGGGCTCGAGGTAGCTCAGCACCGCTTTGAGCCCGTCGCGCGAGGCGCGGCGCATGAGGAGTTTCACAGGCGCGCGTACGACGAGCGGTACACCGCGAACGTCGCTGGCCCACACTTCCGCCTCGCCGACGGTGTCGCCCGCCTTGAGAAGCGCGTAGGTGCGGTATTCGCGGAAACCGATATCAAGCAAGCGCTTCGCCTCCGACGCGCGCTCCGCTTCCGACGTCAGGCCGTTGATCACGAGGATCAAGCGACGGTCGTCCTGTTTTGCGGATGCGACCATGCCGTAGCCCGAGGCCTGCGTGTGTCCCGTCTTGAGTCCGTCGGCGCCCGGATACGTGCCGAGCAACAGGTCGCGATTGGCCTGCTTGATCTTGTTCCAAGTAAATTCGCGCTCGCCGAAGATGTGATAC
>JBGOVA010000224.1:0-6496 GCA_041477875.1 Micropepsaceae bacterium
ATGTGCGCTTCGTCGAGGCGTTCCCGATGACGGTGACGGGCAAGATCCAGAAATTCGTCATGCGTGAGGCGATGATCCAAGAGTTGGACATCGCGGAGCAGAAGACGGCGTGAAACATTGGCTGTGAAAAACACAGATGCAATCCGATCCATCACGCCATCACATCGGCAGAACTCCGCCATTTCTGCCATCACGGATCCATCACATGTGATGTCACGCAGAAGGCTTTCAAGACAGGCGGAGGCGCGCAATCCGGCGCACACATCGCGGTTACGACCGCGACCGGCATCGACCAAACTTACGAGTTCAAGTGGCAGCGCAGAGCATGACTGCGAATGGAACAGAAATAGAACAAGCGTGTGAGAAAATCAACGATTAAGCAGCGCCAACCCACCTTCGAACACGCTCAATGAGCCCGCGTTATTTTGCCGTGGGCGTGTAGGTCCAGACCCAATTGTTGTTGAGCGCCGTCGTGATGATCGACTTCCCGTCGGCTGAGACTTTGATCGGGCTGTCGGGGGGGAGCATTTTGGCCATGGCGAACATCTGCGGATCGGGCGGGCCGATATAGACCGACTCCGGAGTGATCGCGCCCTTGTATAGGCGCAAGTGCGAACCGCACGCCTCCGCGACCATCGTGTCGGGGTGAACGCGCTTGCCGACGAGTTCTGGGGCTTGGCCGGGCGCGCTTTGCTTGATCTCGACGATGTCGAAGTGCTCGTAAGGGCCGTTGAGTTTGCCGGTCGGGCATCCCTTCTCCATGCCGAACAGGTTCGATACCTTGCCCGGATAATTCTGGAATTTCGGTGTGCCGACGAAGATGTTCTTCTTCCGGTTCCAGTCGAACGACAGCGTCACGCGATCGAAAACGTCGGCGTAGAGGTCCGCGTCGACGGGCGGAATCTGAACATGCTTGTCGGCGATCTCGCCCACGACCTCGAAATGGACGATCTCGACCTTCGACCATTTGGCCTCCGCCGCCGCATCAAAGGGCTGCGCGACGGCAGGCCAGGCCATCAGACTTGCGGCGAGAACGGCGGATGCGGCGATCGATGCAAGCTTCATGACGAGGCCCCTTTTGAGGTCGACGGCCAACCTAGGGTGCGGTGACACGGTAGGCAATCATATTGCCGAGGACGGCAAGGACCGACGACGGCAAGTTCTGCCATCGTCATCGCTTCAAGCGGAGGCACGATGACCGAGACTGTGTTGTTCGTGGACTTTGAGAATGTACCAAAGATCGACCTAGAACGCTTGCCGGCTGGAGTGCGCCTCGAGATCATTTATGACTCAGAGCAGGCCAAGCAAGTCATGGAATTGGCTGAGTTGGCCAGACGCAGGCGCGTGCGTTTGAATGCGACTCAGAGCGGCGGAAGGGGCAAGAACGCGCTCGATTTCCACATCGCGAAGTCACGCAACGGCCCCGCACGCAGTGCGTGATCTTGTCGGGCGACAATGGCTTCGATCCGCTCGTTCGCCACATGGCGCAGGAGGGATATCGGTGCCGACGGATTGGGAATCAGTTTGAGTGGTTGCCCCTGCTGAGTGACAAGGCCAAGCGCTTTGTCGACCAACTTGCGAAGGTCGAACGAAGCAAACGGCCGCGCAAGCGCAAGACACTGCGTACGCACGTCAATTCGCGATTCAACAATACGCTTCCGGGCGTCGAGCTGGATAGATTGGTTGGCGAGTTATTCGACACCGGACTGGTCTCTGAGTCCGGTCGCGCGCTCACCTATTCTTTCTGATCACCAATCGTTTCAGATCATTGCATTCGCCTCTCCCCAAATGCCGCAGAATTGTGCGGGTTTGCGGGGTTGACGGCGCGCGCGGGGGTCGGCCATTGTCCGCTCGCTTTTCCAGACCCGAGCCTTGAGGTCGCGGCACCCGTTCATTGCAGGACGGGCATGCCTTGAGGCTTTGGCTTCGAGGCCCCTTTGATGTCGAGCCCCCAAGCTCCCTCCGTCTCCCACCGCGACATGGCCAACGCCATCCGCGCGCTTGCGATCGATGCGGTCGAGGCGGCGAAGTCGGGGCATCCCGGCATGCCGATGGGCATGGCGGATGTCGCGACGGTGTTGTTCACTCGTTTTCTCAAGTTCGACCCGAAGAACCCGCGCTGGCCCGACCGCGACCGGTTCGTGCTCTCCGCCGGGCATGGGTCGATGCTGCTTTATTCGGTGCTGCATCTGACGGGCTACAGCGACATCACGCTCGAGGACATCAAGCGGTTTCGCCAGCTGGGCTCGCCTTGCGCGGGGCATCCGGAGTTCGGACACGGGGCGGGCGTCGAGACGACGACGGGGCCGCTCGGCCAAGGCATCGCGACCGCGGTCGGCATGGCGCTCGCCGAGCGCATTCTCGCGGCGCGCTTCGGCGACGATCTCGTCGATCACAACATTTTCGTCATCGCCTCCGACGGCGATTTGATGGAAGGCGTCAGCCACGAGGCGATCAGCCTTGCCGGGCACTTGAAGCTGTCGAAGCTGATCGTGCTCTTCGACGACAACGGGATTTCGATCGACGGGCCGCTGGCACTTGCCGAGTCGGGCGATCAGGTGGCGCGCTTCGAGGCAGCGGGGTGGTCGGCTTCGCGCGTCGACGGGCACGATCCTTCGGCCGTGGCGGCGGCGATCGAATCGGCGCTGGCCTCCGACCGGCCGTCGCTGATCGCGTGCCGCACGATCATCGGCTACGGCGCGCCGAGGAAGCAGGGCACGGCGGCGGCGCACGGTACGGCGCTGGGGCCCGAAGAAGCGGCGGCGGCGAAGGCGACGCTCGGCTGGACGCACGGCACGTTCGACGTGCCGGCGAATATTCGCGCGGCGTGGCTTGCGGCGGGCGCCCGCGGGCACGACGAATACGCGGCATGGCTGAAGCGGCTGCAGACCGTCGATGCGGAGCTCGGTGCGGGCTTCGAGCGCGCGCAGAGCGGGGAGATCGGGGCCACGGTGTGGGCGGCGCTCGCGTCCTATCGCAAGGCGCTGGCGCAGAAGCCGGTCGCCGTCGCGACGCGCAAGGGGTCCGAGATGGCGCTCGAGGTGATCAACGCCAATCTCGCGGAGACGATCGGCGGGTCGGCCGATCTCACCGGGTCGAACAACACGCGCACGAAGGGGATGGAGGCGATCGAAGCCGGCGACTTCCGCGGGCGCTTTATTCACTACGGCGTGCGCGAGCACGGCATGGCGGCGGCGATGAACGGCATGGCGCTGCATCGCGGCGTCATTCCTTATTCCGGTACGTTCCTGGTGTTCGCGGATTATTGCCGGCCCGCGATCCGGCTCGCGGCGCTGATGCACCAGCGCGTGATCCATGTGATGACGCACGATTCCATCGGGCTCGGCGAGGACGGGCCGACGCATCAGCCGGTCGAGCATTTGGCGGCGCTGCGCGCGATTCCGAACTTGAACGTCTACCGTCCCGCCGATGCGGTCGAGACCGCGGAGTGCTGGGAGCTGGCGCTGCGGTCGATGGAGACGCCCAGCATCATCGCGCTGTCGCGCCAGAACCTGCCGCAGGTGAGGCTCAAGCATACGGACGAAAATCGCTCGGCCAGGGGCGCCTACGTCCTGTCGCCGGCGACGGTCAAGCAACACGTGACGCTGATCGCCACGGGGTCGGAAGTTTCGATCGCGCTCGAGGCGCAAAAGCTGCTCGAAGCGCAGGGCATCGGCGCCAGTGTCGTTTCGATGCCGTGCATGGATCTGTTCGCGGCCGAAAGCGTTGCCTACCAAGACCGCGTCATCGACCCCAAGACCGTGCGCATCGCGGTCGAGGCCGGCGCGCCACAAGGTTGGGACCGCTGGATCGGACGCGACGGCGCATTCGTCGGCATGACGGGTTTCGGCGCGAGCGCCCCGTACGAAGCG
Organism: Micropepsaceae bacterium; assembly: GCA_041477875.1. Lineage (GTDB taxonomy): Bacteria > Pseudomonadota > Alphaproteobacteria > Micropepsales > Micropepsaceae > SZUA-430. The sequence goes on from JBGOVA010000224.1 coordinate 3,873, forward strand.
CTCTACAAGCATTTCGGCATTACGGCGGACCATATCGTGAGGGCTGCGAGACAACGCCTTTGAGGGGAATCGAGGAGTTAGAGCTATGACCACCACAAGAGTAGCTATCAATGGATTCGGCCGTATTGGACGTCTGGTACTGCGTGCAATTATTGAGTCGCGCCGAACGGATATCGATGTCGTAAGCGTGAACGATTTGGGATCTGTCGAAACGAATACGCATCTGCTGCGTTATGACTCAGTTCATGGCCGCTTTAGGGACGAGATTAGGGTCGACGGCGATCGCATGATCGCCGGCAGTCACAATATAAGAGTCACGGCAAATCCGGACCCCGCGAAGCTTCCGCACAAAGAGCTCGGCGTGGATATCGCGATGGAATGCACAGGCTTTTTCACATCGAAAGAAAAGGCGAGCGCACATTTGAGAGCCGGCGCAAAGCGCGTGCTGATCTCGGCGCCCGCCGACGGCGTCGATCTTACGGTTGTCTACTGCGTCAACCACGCGAAACTGACCAAGGACCACATCGTCGTTTCGAACGCATCGTGCACGACGAATTGCTTGGCGCCGGTCGCCAAGGTGCTGAACGACACGGTCGGCATCGAGAAGGGCTTCATGACTACGGTGCACTCCTACACGAACGACCAGCCCTCGCTCGACCAAATGCACAAGGATCTCTACCGTGCGCGCGCGGCGGCGTTGTCGATGATCCCTACATCGACCGGAGCAGCGAAGGCCGTCGGTCTCGTTCTGCCGGAACTCAAAGGCAAACTCGACGGCTTTGCGATTCGCGTGCCGACGCCCAATGTTTCGTTGGTTGATCTCAACTTCGTCGCGAAGCGCGCGACGACAGTCGACGAGATCAATAATGCGATGGTGCATGCGTCGAAGCATGAGCTCAAAGATATTCTCGAGATCGTCGAGGCGCCGCTGGTGTCGGCCGACTTCATCAATAATAAGGCTTCAGCTAGCTTTGCGCTCGATCAAACCAAAGTCCTGGACGGCAATTTGGTGCGCGTTATGGCCTGGTACGACAACGAATGGGGCTTTGCGAACCGTATGGCCGATACCGCGGTTGCAATGGGCAAGCTCATCTGATGCCTGCTTTCCGCACCATCGACGAACTCGATGCGGCGGGAAAGCGCGTGCTCGTGCGCACGGACTTGAACGTGCCGATGAAAGACGGCGCCGTGACCGACACGGCGCGCATCGATCAGGCGGCGACGACGATCCGGGAGCTTTCGGGCAAGGGCGCGAAGGTGATCGTGCTCGCGCATTTCGGGCGGCCGGACGGCAAGCGCGTCGAAAGCATGTCGTTGCGTCAGGTTCTTCCGGCGCTGTCGAAAGCAGTGGCGAAGCCTATTGCCTTCGCGAGCGATTGCATCGGCGCGGAGGCGGAGAAAGCCATCGGCGCGATGAAGAACGGCGACGTCCTGCTCCTCGAAAACACGCGCTTCCATACCGAAGAAGAAAAGAACGAGGCGCGCTTCGTTGCAGCGCTGGCGAAGCTCGGCGATGCTTACGTCAACGACGCGTTCTCGGCCGCGCATCGCGCGCACGCGACAACCGAGGGCCTCGCCCATCGCCTGCCCGCTTATGCCGGGCGCGGCATGCAGGCCGAGCTCGAGGCGCTCACGCGGGTGCTCGAGAAGCCCGAACACCCCGTCGTCGCGATCGTCGGCGGGGCGAAGGTTTCGACGAAGCTTGCGGTGCTCGAGAACCTTCTCAAGAAGGTCGATACGCTCGTCATCGGCGGCGCGATGGCGAACACCTTCCTGAAGGCGCAAGGCCTGCCGATCGGCAAGTCGCTGCACGAGCCCGCGCTGCTGGACAAGGCGCGCGAGATTCTGGCGGCCGCCAAGGCGCGCGACTGCGCGATCGTGCTGCCCAGCGACGGCGTCGTCGCGAAGGAATTGAAGCGCATGGCGGAAGCCAAGACCGTGCCCGCCGCCCGGACGCCCGACGACGGCATGATCCTCGATATCGGATCGGATACGGTCGCTTCCATCGCGGCGCGGCTCGAGACGGCGCGCACGGTGGTTTGGAACGGGCCCTTGGGCGCGTTCGAGACGCCGCCCTTCGATCTCGGCACCAACGCGGTGGCGCGGCACGTCGCGATGCTGACCAAGGTCGGCGCGATGGTGTCGGTCGCGGGCGGCGGGGATACGCTCGCCGCGCTCGCACAAGCCGGGGCGGAGGACGACTTCACGTACTGCTCGACGGCTGGCGGTGCGTTCTTGGAATGGCTCGAGGGGAAAGAACTGCCGGGCGTCAAGGCGCTGGCGGTGCACTGAATAGGGAGAGAGACAATGTCGATCGCCGAGATGGAAAAGATCGCGCACAAGATGGTGGCGCCAGGCAAAGGCATTCTGGCGGCGGACGAGAGTTCGGGCACGATCAAGAAGCGCTTCGATGCGATCGGCGTTGAGTCGACGGAAGCGACGCGACGCGACTATCGCGAAATGATGTTCCGCACACCGGCGATGAAGGAATTCATCTCGGGCGTCATCCTCTACGACGAAACGATTTGGCAAGACGCCGTCGACGGCACACCCCTCGTCAAGGTCATCGCCGACTCCGGCGCGGTGCCCGGGATCAAAGTCGACGAAGGCACCGAGATGCTGCC
>JBGOVA010000326.1:0-2550 GCA_041477875.1 Micropepsaceae bacterium
CTCGCGTGGAGGAAGATTCAGGCCAGCGCGATGGCGCAGGATTTCAGCTGGCAGCGTTCGGCCGCAATCTATGCGGGGCTGTACGGCTCATTGCTCGGCTTGCCGGCCCAGGCGCCTGCCACCGAGCGCGCGGAAGCGGAACTTGCGCGACTGTCGGCATGAACCGCCGGCGGCGTGTCGATTGCGAGAGGGCTTTTCATGAACGACGCTGACCTCACCGCGCGGATTTGCCAGCGCGCCTATCAGATTTGGGAAAACGAAGGACGTCCGTCGGGCCGCCAGCTTAGTCATTGGCTTCAAGCGGAGCTGGAATTGTCCGGCAGCTTCACGACACAGGCGCTGAAATCGTCCAAGACGAAGAAGCCTCCGGAAGGGGGCGCACCCGTGAAGAATAGCGCGCAAAGCCGCCCCCCATCGAAGCGACCCCCTCTCTCGCATTAGCAGGACTTCTTCGCTTGCACAGATCCGAACGGTTTGACGCCGATCTGCATTCTGCGGCGGTGCGGCAGCCTCGCGAGCGGATCGACCGTTTGCCTCTCGTGGTCGCGCTCAGTCAGGTTGGCAACACCGACACCGCCCTCGTCGGCGGCAAGAACGCGTCGCTTGGCGAACTCATTCGAAATCTGGGCAGCCTCAAGATCAAGGTGCCCGACGGCTTCGCGCTTACCGCCGAAGCCTACTGGCTCTTCGTGCGCGAAAACCGCCTCGCGGCTCCGTTGGCGGAGCATCTGGCCCGTCTCAAGAGCGGCAAAGTCTCGCTGAGTGCGAGCGGAAAGGCAGTCCGTTCTCTCTTCTTGCGCGGACAGATACCCGAGGTCCTCCGCGAGGAAGTCGCGAAGGGATACGCCGCGCTCTGCAGCCGCGCCGGTGCCAAGGAACTCGATGTGGCCGTGCGCAGCAGCGCCACTGCGGAAGACCTCCCGGAAGCGAGCTTCGCCGGGCAGCTCGAGAGTTTTCTGAACATTCGCGGCGAGCGCGCGCTCAACCAAGCGATCGTTCGCTGCTTTGCTTCTCTGTTCACGGATCGCGCCATCAGCTATCGCCAAGCGCACGGCTTCGACCATGGGAAGGTTGCCCTCTCCGTCGGCGTGCAACGCATGGTCCGCTCCGACAAAGCGGGCGCCGGCGTGATGTTCAGCATCGACACCGAAACCGGGTTTCCCGATACCGTTCTGATCAACGCCGCCTGGGGCCTCGGCGAATATGTCGTCCAGGGCATTGTCGATCCGGACGAATATGTCGTCTTCAAACCGCTGCTCGATCGACCGCGCTGCAAACCGATCCTTGAGAAGTCCATCGGCGGAAAAGTCCGCAAGCTCGTTTACGGGCGCGGCAAGAATCCGACGCGTTCGGTCGCGACCTCGAAGAAGGAGCGGCATGCGCCTGTGCTCGATGACGCGGAAATCCTCCAATTGGCCCGCTGGGCGTGCGCCATCGAAAAGCATTACGGGCGCCCGATGGATATGGAATGGGCGAAGGATGGCGAGACCGGCGAAATCTTCGTGGTTCAGGCCCGGCCGGAAACCGTGCAGTCGCGGCGGACGGCGGCTTCTCTCAAGACCTTCACGTTGAAGCAGAAGGGTAAGTTGCTCGTCAGCGGACTCGCCATCGGTTCGGCCATCGCGACCGGGAAAGTCTGCCGCCTCAGAAGCGCTCGCGAAGCAGCCAAGTTTCCCGACGGCGCCATTCTGGTCACCGAGATGACCGATCCCGACTGGGGACCGATCATGAAGCGCGCCGCCGCCATCGTCACCGCGCATGGCGGACGCACGTCGCACGCCGCGATCGTCAGCCGCGAGATGGGGCTTCCCGCCGTCGTCGGGGCCGCCGGCGCAACGCGCCTGCTCAAGGATGGCAGCGAAGTGACGGTTTCCTGCGCCGAAGGCGACGAGGGCTTTGTCTACGCCGGACGAGGGGCGTTCGAGGAGACGGAACTTGCGATAGACGACATCCCGCAAACCCGCACGCAGGTGATGCTCAACCTGGCGGACCCGGCGGCGGCCCTGCGCTGGTGGCGCCTGCCCGCGGACGGCATCGGGCTTGCGCGCATGGAATTCATCGTCGCCAATCACATCAGAATCCATCCCATGGCGCTCGCGTGTTTCGACCGGGTTTCGGACCGCGCGGCGAGGCGGACGATCGAGGGCTTGACCCAAGGTTACGCCGACAAGACGGACTATTTCGTCGATCGCCTGGCCCAGGGCATCGCGCGTCTTGCCGCCAGCCGTTTTCCAAAACCGGTCATTTTAAGAACGAGCGACTTCAAGACGAACGAGTACGCAAAGCTCGTAGGCGGGCGCGCCTTCGAGCCCATCGAGGCGAATCCCATGATCGGATGGCGCGGCGCCAGTCGCTATTACAGCGCCGGCTACCGCGACGGCTTCGCCCTGGAGTGCCGGGCCATCCGCAAGGTTCGCGACGAGATGGGTCTCACCAACCTCATCGTTATGATCCCGTTCTGCCGCACGCCGAAAGAGGCCGACCGGGTCTTGGCGGAAATGTCCGCCCACGGTCTTGCCCGCGGCAAACATGGGTTGGAAATCTACGTCA
>JBGOVA010000264.1:0-5090 GCA_041477875.1 Micropepsaceae bacterium
GGCAGCACGACGGGATGCAGATCGACATCGATGATGCGGCTGAGATCCGCACCCTTCATCTTGCCGCTGAGCAGGATGCGGCGTTCGACGCTGCCATGCCGGATGCGCACCGGCACGTCGCGCGAAGGCTCGACCGCAAGGACACCGGGCAGTTCTGCGACTTGATAGATCACATCTGCGGAGCGGCGTTCGCCGAAGCTCATCGTCGCATCCTGACGATCGGCCAGGAAGTAGGTCACATCGATGAGCTGCTCCATCGTGTCGCGCGTGAACAGCGAGACGACGAGAATGCCCGTTGCCAGCGCAACGCCGATGAGGGTGAAAGCGGTTCGGCCAGGATGATAAGCAATGCTGCGGAACGCCATCACCGTTGGCTGTTTCACCATCCGGCTGAACGTCCGGCCAAGGGAGAACGTCGCCGGCAGGATGCGTCGAAACTGCTGCGGCGCCGGCGGCTGCATCGCCACAGCCGGCGGCAATTTCACGACCTCGCGTAAGGCGCGGATCGCGCCGACAGCGGAGGCAGCGAGACTTAAGCCGGCGCCAATGACATAGGTTGAGACATCCCGGCTGAACAAAAGAAACGGAAAGCGAAAGAAATCACCGAACAGCTGCGTGACGTAGCTTCCAAGCCAAGTGCCTGCCAGACTTCCGATGGCAATACCGACAAGGGCGATGATCAAGACGAACTTAAGGTAGTGCGCGGCAGTCGCGCGGTTGGTGTACCCCACCGCCTTCAATAACCCGATGTGCTCGCGCTCGAGGGCGACAATGCGCCCGAGCGTGAGGTTCACGAGAAAGGCGGTCACCAAGAGAAAGATCGGCGGCAGCGTGCGGCTCATGTTGTTGAGCATGTCGAGCTCGTGATTGAGCCAAGCATGCGACGTCTGATCCTTGCGGCCGTAAGCGGCGCGCCCGCCGTAACGCTCGAGAATGCCGTCGAGCCGGCGGATGACCTCGTCCTCGGACGCACCGGGCAACAGCTTCACGGCAACGGACGAGAATGCGTCCTTGAGATTGTAGGCGCCGGCAAGAGCATGTTCTCCCATCCAGATGACGCCGTAGCGGCGATTGTCCGGCATGATGTCGCCGGGGCCGACGGCGTAGATGAATTCCGGCGACAGGGCGGTACCGACGATCGTCAATTCCCGCTTGCGGCCATTCAGGATGGCGGCAAAACGCGAGCCGAGACCAAATCCATGCGCGCCGGCGAAGCTCTCGTTGACGACGACCTCGCGCTCGCTCGCCGGATCCGGCATGCGGCCTGCGCGCATGTAAAGCCGGTTGAGAACCTGCGGCCGCTTGTCCGGCAAGGAGATGACCTGGCCGGTCGCGGGTTCGCGAAAGTTGGGGATGTCGAGAAGGGCAAGCTGAGCGATGCGCGGCTCGACCGCAGCGACGCCCGGAATCTCCTCGATTTGCCGAACGACGGCGTTGGGGGCGCGGCGGACTTGCGCGAAAATGTCGGCAAATCCATAGCGTTCGTAATAGGCGATGCGCGTCTCGTCGAGCGAGTGATGCGAACCGACCGCAAGGATGACGGTTGCAACTCCGCCGGCGATGACGAGCGCGATGGCCAAAGCCTGCGCCCAGAGCCACTTCAGGTCCCGCAAAAGCTTGAGATCGAGGATGCTCAAGGGCATCACCAGGTCACTTCGGCCGCTTTGCGGCGCGACTCGTTTTTCTGGGTCTGCGAAATCTGTCCGTCAGAAAAATGGAGTACGCGATCGGCCACGCTCTGGATGTTGGCGTTGTGGGTGATGATCACGGTGGTGGTGCCGAGTTGCTCGTTGATCGAAAGAAGCGCCTCGATGACCTTCACACCTGTTTTGGAATCCAAGGCGCCGGTCGGCTCGTCGCACAACAGCACTTCCGGCCGTTTGGCGATCGCGCGCGCGATGGCGACGCGTTGTTGCTCCCCACCCGACAGCTGCGAGGGAAAATGATGAATGCGATCTTTGAGGCCGACGAGCGCCAGCGCTTCGTCCGGGCGTATCGGTTTCTTGGAAATCTCCGTGACGAGGGCGACATTTTCAAACGCGGTCAGGCGCGGAATGAGGTTGTAGAACTGGAAGACAAAGCCGACGTGATCGCGCCGATAGAAGGTCAGTGCTTCCTCATCGAGCTTGGTCAAATCGCCATCCTTGAAGAAGAGGGTGCCGCTTGTGGCGCGATCCAATCCCCCCATGATGTTGAGCAGCGTCGACTTGCCGCTGCCGGACGGCCCAAGAAGAACGATCATTTCGCCATTCGAGATATCAAGGTCGAGGCCAGCGAGCGCGCGCACCTCGACCTCACCCGAAACATAGACCTTGGTGAGCCCGCGCGCTTTGTAGATGGTCTCTGCCATGTCGGGCTCACCGCCCCTTTTGCTGCAAGTCGTCTGACGGCGATTTGCCGCTTGGACCACCGATGAACCGCGCGAGGCAAGGGAAGAATGCCGGCACTTCACGCATGTAGCTCAGATAGGCTTCGCCGAACTGCGCGATGGCCTCACGTTCCTCGCTCCGGGCGAGTCGCACGTACATAACGGTCAGCGCGGGAAACATCGCGAGCGTCAGCAGCGTCGGCCATTGCAGAAGAAAACCGAACATCACAAGTATGAAGCCATCATATTGCGGATGGCGGACGTGGGCGTAGGGGCCATCCGTGGCGAGGATACCTCTCTTCTGCGCGGCGTGCAGTCGGTACCAGGCCACCGAGATCAGCCAGAAGCCGCCGAAGATGAAGACCGAGCTCAAGAGATGGAACGGCCCGAAATGCGGGCTGCCGCTCCAACCGAAGAGCATCTCGAGCAAATGGCCTGAGTCGTGCGCGAACCAATCGACGCCCGGAAAGCGCGTCTGCAGCCATCCCGACAGCAAATAGATGGTAAGCGGAAAGCCGTACATTTCGGCGAAAAGCGCGACCAGGAAGGCGCTGAACGCGCCGAACGAGCGCCAGTCGCGCGAGGTGTGCGGCTTGAAGAAGCTCAAGGCGAACAGAATGAACACCGCCGAGTTGATGATGACGAGCCACCACAAGCCGTAAGCGGGGACTGCAGCTGTTGTCTCTGGCATATCGCGACCTCCGTTTCAGGAATGATGATGGTGGTCGGGACCCTTGCGAACGTCTTCACGCGGCGAACGATCGCCGGGATAGCGCCCGTGCGTGAGACCGTGCATGTAGGAGTGCAGCAGCACGCAGACTCCGATCAGCGCCAACGGCACATAGGGCACAAGAAACCCCAAATGCGCCCTGTGCTCGGCGACGAGAAAGAAGAGCGCGATCAGCGCGAAGGCACAAGAGACCCAACCCGCCGTGCTGGCCAAGAAACCGCGCTCGGGGTACTTTGTTGGAGTCTCCATTTGCCGCTCCCCATGATACCCCCTGCGGGTATCCTAATGCGAGAGTAGAGCCTTGACCTACATCAAGCTCGGCAATGAGTAGTAGCGCTTGCGTACGCGGCGAGTTGTCATCGTGATGGTTCGAGTGCGTTCTATGGGCGGTTTGCAGTCATGCCGAAATCACGCAGTTCTGCCAAACCATCATTGCGAGCCAGCGGGCGGAAATCTGTCACGGAGCCACGCCAGGACATGCCGTATTGGCCCGGAGATTCAGGCAACGCGGATGACGCCCATCATGCCCGCCTCTTGGTGGTCGAGGATGTGGCAATGGATCATCCAATCGCCGAGATTGTCGGCTACGAACGCGACATCGGCGCCTTCGCGCGGCGGGACGAGCACCGTGTCGCGCCATTCGCGGCGGCGCGCCGGCGTGCCGTTGCGCGCGATTACGCGGAACGAATGGCCGTGCAGATGGACGGGATGGAAAAAAGCGGTGTCGTTGCGCAGCGAAAGCACATAAGAGCGTCCGTGATCGAGCGTCAGGAACGGTTCCATGGCGGGTCCTTGCGCGGCGACGCCGTTGATCGTCCATATCCCGCCGCGCCCCATCATCCCGCCGCCCATCATACCGCCGCCGCGTCCCATCATCCCGCCGCGTCCCATCATCCCACCGCCGCCGCCCATCATTCCCCCCATCATGCCGCCGCCGAAGGCGAGCAGGTGGCGTGCGGCCGTGTCGACGTTCGGCTCGGGCAGCGCGTTGGGCGGCAAGCGAAGCGGCGCTCTCGGCGAGCGGCCCGGGACGGCTTTGTCCTTCGCATAGGCAAAGGTCGCCAGCCGGTAGGATCGACCAGGATAAAACGAGTCCCGCACCGCATAGGTCGACTGCGGCTCGCCGATCATGTCGAGCAGCAGATCGGCGCGCATTCCCGGTCCGAGCACGAGCGTTCCCGCCTCCGGCGCGTGGGGTTCGACGGGCTGACCGTCCCAGGCGACGACTAAGGGCCGATGCCCGTCGAAGGCCAGCGCGAACAGCCGCGCACTCGCCAGATTGATGATGCGCAGCCGGATTCGTTCGCCGGCGCGAACAGGCCATGACGCGGGCAATCGGTTGTTGACCGTGACCACGTTGCCGATGCGCCCGGCCATCGCGATGTCCATCATGTTGCCGAAATCTTCGCTGATCTGACCGTCCGACGTCAGGCGCCAGTCGCTCAACACCCAGGTCACGTCGCGATCGACGGCGACGGGCTCGCGCTCCTCGACGACGAGGGGACCGAAGAGCCCCATCGGCACCTGAACGTTGCCGCGTTGATGCGAGTGGTACATGTACGTCCCCGCATCCGGCGGCGCGAACTCGTACGCGAACTCGCTGCCCGGCTCGATCGGCACCTGCGTGAGATCCGGCACGCCGTCCATGGCGTTCGGAAGGCGGATTCCGTGCCAGTGCACGGTCGTCGATTCATCGAGGCGATTGGCAACGACGACGCGCAACTTTTCGCCCTGGCGCACACGAAGCTCCGGACCGGGCGCGAAACCGTTGTAGCTCCAGACGGCGGTTTTCGGATTGCCGGGGCCGAGCAGCGCGACCTGGCTTGGCTGGGCGGTCAGACGGAACGCACGAACGTCTTGCACGGCGCTGCGCAACCGAGGCGGCGCCGCCAGAGCAAGCACACTTGCGCCCGCGGCCGTCAGAAAGGCGCGGCGCGACGTCAGAGGGACGACCATGTGCGGTCTCCTGCCGGCATCCGGCGATGCGCGCGA
>JBGOVA010000142.1:0-11865 GCA_041477875.1 Micropepsaceae bacterium
CATGGCGTTGATCGGCAAGACGCGCGTCGGGGACATCGACGCGTCCGTGTTGCAGCACTAATTGGCGGATTTGAGCAACAGCAACGGGGTTCCCATCTCGCGCAGATAGCGCGGGCGCGCAAGAAGCGCGCCGACAATCGGATCGTCGGCGTCGACGACCGCAAGCGTCGCGCCCAGCCGCCGGACGGCGGTCGCAATATCGCCGGTTTCCTGTCTTTCTTGCTTCCTCGGCTGAGATTGCCCGTCGTGCTCGAGGAGCTTCAGCGGAACGCCGAGCGCTTCTGCAATTTGTCCGGCGTCCTCAACCAGACGCTTCGTGCCGTCGCGACGGCCGACGATCGTCACCACCGGACCCCGCGATGACTGTGCCGCGGCGGGAAACAGGATGACACCGCCGGCGTGCGCGAGCGTGTCGTCGATCTCGCTGCGAAGCTCAGAGATCGATATCTCGATGCGCGGCAGCTCGATGGCGACCAGATCATCGGCCGCCATCGTGCATTCATGCGCAAGAATTCCGGCGCAGCGGATGACCTCGAAACTCCATGTCGTATCCTCACTTGCGGCGAGCGTCGACAGCGCTCGGCGCAGGCTTGTTTCGGCGCGTTGCAACTGCGCTTCGATGCTTTGGCCCGCGTCGTCGCGGCCGGAGAGACCGCCAAGGGCGAAGGCGCTGGCGAGGCGCGTGTCCGAAATCATTCGCGCCGCGAGTTCGGCGTGGAACGCCTTTGCAAGATGCATGGCGCGCGCGAGCGCGCTGTCGTGCGGCCGCGCCGGGTCGAGGCGAAGAACGATGCGCCGGGCGATGGTGCGAGGCGTGGTCATGTCCCCCCCTTCCCCGCCGCGTCGGACGTTTGCGCGAATTTGCGGCGGGCCTCAGAGAAGGCGATCAGCCGGTCTTCGACGCGGCGATTGATCGAGTCCGTCGGATAGCGGCCGTGGGCCTCGCGCTCGCCGGCCGGCACACCGGTCAACAGGGCAATACCTTCGTCGATCGTCAAGACGGAGAAGATGTGGAACTCTCCCTGCTCGACCGCGGCGACGACGTCGCGACGCAGCATCAAATGCTGCTCGTTGGCCTTGGGGATCATCACGCCGTGCGAGCCGTCGAGGCCGCGGGCACGGCAGAGCGCGAAGAAGCCCTCGATCTTCTCGTTGACGCCGCCGATGGCCTGCACTTCGCCGCGTTGGTTGACGGAGCCGGTGACGGCGATGTTCTGCAGGATGGGCACGTCCGCCAGCGCCGACAGCAGAGCGTAAAGCTCAGTCGAGGAGGCGCTGTCGCCGTCGACGCCGCCGTAGGATTGCTCGAACACGAGGCTCGCCGACAGCGACGCGGGGCGATCGAGCGCGTAGCGGCTCGCGAGGAACGACGAGAGAATCAGCACGCCCTTCGAATGCAACGGGCCGCCGAGCTCCACTTCGCGCTCGATGTCGATGACCTGGCCCGTGCCCATGCGCACGCGCGCGGTGATGCGGCTCGGCCTGCCGAAAGCGAAGCCGCCGAGCGACAGTACACTCAAGCCGTTGATCTGGCCGACCTTGGCGCCGGCGGTGTCGATCAAGAGGATTTCGCGCTCGATCATCTCTTGCGAGCGCACGCGCACACGCTCGTGCCGGCGTTCATACGCCGACATCGCGCGATCGATATCGGCGGCGTCGATCACGGTGTGACCGGCTTCGCGGGCCCAGAAATCCGCTTCACGCAATCGGTCGGCGAGAATGCCGATGCGCAGAGAAAGCTTCGCGGCGTCTTCCGCCTCGCGACCAAGCTCTTCGATGACCCGCGCTACGGCGGCGGCCGACAGCGGACGCAAACTCTCGCGCTGGGCGATCGAGCCGATGAGCTGTGCGTACTCGGCGACTGCGTCGTCCTTCCAATCGACGGTGTCCTCGAAGTCGACGGCGATCTTGAACAGTTCGGCGAAGTCCGGGTCGGCGTCGAACATCAGATGGTAGAGCTGGCGATCCCCGAAAAGCACGACTTTCGTCGACAGCGGTATCGGGTCGGGATTGAGCGTGCGCGTGCTCATGATCGAGATGCGGTCCAGCGGCGATTCGATCGTCACCTGTCGCGCGCGCAGGCAACGCTTCAGCATCTCCCAAGCGTAAGGCTCGAGCAAAAGACGGCGGGCGTCGATGAGCAGATAGCCGCCGTTGGCGAGATGCAGGCTGCCGGGGCGTATCAGCGTGAAGTCGGTGAAGAGCGCGCCCATCTGCGCCTGCTGCTCGATGCGGCCGACGAGGTTGCCGATCGAAGGGTTGTCCTCGACGACCACGGGCGCGCCCTTGCCCTCTTTTGCGCCGTCGCCGACAAAAAGATTGACGCGGAAGCGGCGAACGCGGGGATCGTCCTCGGTGAGGATATCTGCGACGGCGACGCCGGGAACGACCTCTTCGCGCTTGGCCGCCGAGGTAAGGCGGAACAGGCCGACGCGGCGAATGAGCTCCTGGGTCGTTGCTTCAACGTGTGCCAAGACGTCCGGCAGATCGGCGAACTCACGCACAACCTCGCGCATGACGTCGACGATCGCGAGCTGCGCGTATTCGCGGTCGAGCTCGCGCACTTTTTGCCGGCGCTCGCGCTCCCAGCCCGGCATGCGCTCCAGCAGAAGCGCCAGTTCCTTCTGCAGCGCCTCGATCTTGCCGCCGATTTCCTTGCGCTGCGGTTCGGCGAGCGCGTTGAAAACTTCGGGTTTCATGACGGCGCCTTCGGCGATCGGGGCGAACGTGAAACCGACCGGCGTGCGCAAGAGGGCGATCGCCTGCGCGCGCGCCTTGTCGTTGAGGGCTTCGAAGGCCTTCTCCTGATCCTCGTTGACGTCTTCAATCGCGGTGCGCCGGCGCGTTTGATACTCCTCGCTTTCGAAGATCGCAGGGATCAAGGCCAGCAGCTCGTCGATTGCATGATCGATGGTGGCTTTGAACTTCGCGGCGCGGCCCGGCGGCAGGGCAATCGCGCGCGGAAGATCGGGTTGGGTAAAATTCGCGACATAGACCCAATCGGAGGGTGCCGGCATGTGCGCGGCATAGCGTTCGATCAATCCGCGCACGGTGCCGTGGCGGGCCGTGCCGCGCTCGCCCAGCACGAACACGTTGAAGCCCGGCTTGTCGATGCGGGCGCCGAGATCGAGGGCTTCGAGCGCGCGTTGCTGTCCGATCAGGCCGTCGAAAGGCTTGAGTTCGGCCGTCGTCTTGAAGTCGAGGTTCTTGGGATCGCAAACCCGGCGCAGGCGCGCGGGCTTCAGGCGCGCCGGGTGTTTGAGAAGTTCAGAGGTGGGATCGGCCATCGATGTCAGCCGCGTTTCATGTCGGCGATGTGGGCGGCGATTTCGTCAAGGTCGGCTTTGACGAGGTCGGCGCGGATTTCACCCCATAGCACCTTCGCAAGCGGCGGCGTTAGGTGTTTGCGCAATGCGCCCAGCACGCGCGGCGGCGCGGTGAGAATCAGCCGCTTGAAAGTGCTGTGCTTGAGGGCCTCTTCGAGGCGGTCGAGGACGGAGATCAGGAATTTTTCCTCCGCTTCGCGCGCGAGTTTCTTGTCGTCGCCCACTGCCGCGCGTGCGACGCTTTTTGCGCCGCGAAAGACCCGGCCGGGCTTGTCGGTTCCGATGTCGCGCGATTTCTTGCGCGGGCCTTTGAACTCAAAGTTCTTGATTCGTTGCAGCGGATTTGCCGCGCTCGTGCGCTCGATCACAAAGGCTTGACCGCCGTCGGCGACGAGGATCCACGTCGTTGCAGCTTTCATTGAGTATCCCGGGTCGAGAGGTACAAGCGGGATGGTGAATAGACTGCACAGTGCTGCAGTGCGCAACGGGCGGAAAACCACGCCGAAAACGGGGGTATGGCGGGGCGTATCGCCCTCTGGCGTTGGCAAGCGCGGTGACTATAGTGCCGCCCGGGGATCGCTCAAGGGCTTCTGAGAATCGCGCCGCACGCGATCCGGCGGAGGAGACAGTACGCGAAATGAGCATCGACACCGATGCGCCTGCGAGACCATCACGCGCGGGCATGAAGTCCACCGATATTTCGAACCCGGACTACTTCCACAAGGTCGTCGACTGCCAGTGGGCGTGTCCGGCCCATACGCCGGTGCCGGAGTACATCCGGATGATCGCGGCGGGCCGCTACTCCGACGCCTATATGGTCAACTGGGAGTCGAACGTGTTTCCGGGGATTCTGGGACGCACGTGCGATCGGCCGTGCGAGCCGGCGTGCCGGCGCGGACGGGTCGAGGCCGAGCCGGTCGCGATCTGCCGCCTGAAGCGCGTCGCCGCCGACAACAAGGATGACATCCGCGGCCGGTTGCCGAAGCCCGCGTCGCAGAAGAACGGCAAGCGTATCGCGCTCATAGGTGGCGGGCCGGCGTCGTTGACGGTCGCGCGCGATCTCTTGCCGCTCGGCTATCACGTCGTGATCTACGATCAAGACCCGCACGCGGGCGGCATGATGCGGACGCAGATTCCGAAGTTCCGCTTGCCCGAAACGGTGCTCGACGAAGAGGTGGGTTACATCACCGGTCTTCAGCCGGAACTGCGGATGGGCCAGCGCGTCGACAGCATGAAGAAGGTTCTGGCCGAAGGGTACGATGCGATCTTCGTCGGCTGCGGGGCGCCGCGCGGGCGCAACCTCGAGATTCCGGGACGCGAAGAGGCGGCGGCCAACATCCATATCGGCATCGATTGGCTGTCGTCCGTTTCGTTCGGACACATCGACAAGATCGGCAAGCGCGTGATCGTGCTCGGCGGCGGCAATACGGCGATGGATTGCTGCCGCACGTCGCGCCGGCTCGGCGGGGACGACGTGCGCGTCGTCGTGCGTTCGGGCTTCGAGGAGATGAAGGCAAGCCCGTGGGAGAAGGAGGATTCGATGCGGGAGGGTATCCCCATCCACAACTACCTCGTGCCCAAGGAATTCACGCACAAGGGCGGCAAGCTCACCGGCGTGTCGTTCGAGAAGGTGAAGGCTCGATACGACGCGAAGGGCAAACGCAATCTCGTTCCGTCGGGCGAAGCCGATGTGCACATGGAATGCGACGACGTGCTGGTCGCGGTCGGCCAGGAGAACGCCTTTCCATGGATCGAGCGCGATGCGGGCATCGAGTTCGACACATGGGGCATGCCGCTGGTCAACGAGGTGACCTATCAGTCGACGAACCCGAAGATATTCTTCGGGGGCGATGCGGCTTTCGGACCGAAGAACATCATCTGGGCGGTTGCGCACGGGCACAGCGCGGCGATTTCGATCGACCAATTCACCCACGGCCGGGACGTGAACGACCGGCCATCGCCGCTGGTCAATCTCATGAGCCAGAAGATGGGCATTCATGAGTGGTCGTACGACAACGACATCTCGAACGATCTGCGTTTCAAGGTGCCGCATCTGCCGAACGAAGTGGCGCTGAAGGACGTACGGGCGGAGGTCGAACTCGGCTTCGACAAAAGGCTCGGCTACGAGGAGGCGCGGCGCTGTCTCAATTGCGACGTGCAGACCGTGTTCGAGGCGAAACTTTGCATCGAGTGCGACGCCTGCGTCGATATCTGTCCGCTCGATTGCATTACATTCACGCAAAACGGCGAGGAGAAAGACCTGCGCACGCGGCTGACCGCGCCGGCAAAGAACGCGACGCAGGACCTCTATATCGCCGACGGGCTGAAGACCGGCCGCGTGATGGTGAAGGACGAGGATCTTTGTTTGCACTGCGGGTTCTGCGCCGAGCGCTGCCCGACGGGCGCTTGGGACATGCAGAAATTTCTTCTTGAACCCGCGCAGGCAGGACATTCATGCCAAAGCCGATAGAGGCGACGAACGACTTCGTCATCAAATTCGCCAACGTGAACGGGTCGGGCTCGGCCAGTGCGAACGAGCTGTTCGCCCGCTCGATCCTGCGCATGGGCGTGCCGATCGCGACGCGCAATATTTTCCCGTCGAACATCCAGGGCCTGCCCACGTGGTACGAAGTGCGCGTCTCGGGCGAAGGGTGGATCGGGCGGCGCGGCGGCGTCGACCTGATGGTGCCGATGAATCCGCAGACATGGGACAAGGACGTCGCGTCGATCGATCCGGGCGGATATCTGTTCTACGATTCGTCGAAGGCGCTGCCGCCGTCGAAGTTTCGCGCGGACATCAATGTGATCGGCGTGCCGCTGACGGAGATGGCGAACAGCCGCTATCAGAACCCGCGCGACCGGCAATTGCTCAAGAACGTGATCTGTGTCGGTGCGCTGGGCGCGCTGCTCGACATGGAGCATGAGGTGATGGAGAAGCTCGTCGGCGAGCAATACGCGGGCAAGGATCGGCTCATCAAACCCAACCTGGAAGCGCTGAGCCTCGGGCGCGATTATGTGCGCGAGCATCTGAAGAACGCGTGCGGGCTTTCGGTGCAGCGTTCCGACCGCGTGGGTGACCGTATCTTCATCGACGGCAACGACGCGGCAGCTTTGGGCGCGGTCTATGGCGGCGCTACAGTCGCCGCTTGGTATCCGATTACGCCGTCGACCTCGATGGCGGAAGCCTTCCAGAAGCATTGCAAGAAGCTGCGGGTCGACCCCGAAACGAAGAAGAACCGCTTTGCGATCGTGCAATCCGAGGATGAGTTGTCGGCGATCGGCACCGTCATCGGCGCAGGCTGGAACGGTGCGCGCGCGTTCACGGCGACCTCGGGGCCCGGCATCTCGCTGATGCAGGAGTTCTTGGGGCTTGCCTATTTCGCAGAGATTCCGGCGGTCATTTTCGACATTCAGCGCGGCGGGCCGTCGACCGGCATGCCGACGCGCACGCAGCAATCGGACTTGAAGATCTGCGCCTATGCGAGCCACGGCGACACGAAGCACGTGCTGTTGCTGCCCGAGGATCCGGGCGAGGCGTTCGAGTTCGCGGCGCAATCGTTCGATCTCGCCGAGCGATTGCAGACGCCGATCTTCGTGCTGCTCGATCTGGACATCGGCATGAACGATTGGCTGACGAAGCCCTTCGCGTGGGACGACGCGCGGGCTTACGACCGCGGCAAGGTGATGACGTTCGAAGAGCTGGAAGCGGGCAAGGAATTCGGGCGCTATCTCGACGTCGACGGCGACGGGATTCCCTATCGCACGCTGCCCGGCACGCATCCGACGAAGGGCGCTTATTTCACGCGCGGCACGTCGCGCAACCGCTACGCCAAGTATTCCGAGGAGGGTGTCGATTACGTCGACAACATGCAGCGCCTGTTGCGCAAGCTCGACACGGCCAAACGGATGGTGCCCAAGCCCGTCGTGCGGCAGGCAAAGCAAGCGGCGCGTCATGGCGTGATCTATTTCGGCTCGACGTCGGCGGCGATGGACGAGGCGCTGGCGGCACTCGAGGGGCAGGGCATCCATCTCGACACCATGCGCTTGCGCGCGTTTCCGTTCGCGGACGAGGTGATCGATTTCGTCAACGCGCACGAGCAGGTCTTCGTCGTCGAGCAGAACCGCGACGCGCAGATGCGCTTGCTGCTGGTCAACGAGGGCGCCATCGACCCGGCGCGGTTCATTTCCATTTTACACTACGACGGTACGCCGATCACGGCACGCTTCATCACAGCGGAAATCGCGGCGCGGCTTCGAGCCTTCGGCAAGCCGGCGCGCACCAAGGTTGCGTCATGACGTATCTCACGAAGCCCAAGTTCCGTCACCCCGCGCTCGAGAAGAACGAGCTTGGATTCACGCGGCGCGACTATGAGGGCGCGATCTCGACGCTGTGCGCGGGTTGCGGCCATGACTCCATCTCGGCGGCATTGATCCAGGCTTGTTTCGAGCTCAACATCGAGCCGCATCGCGTGGCGAAGCTCTCCGGCATCGGGTGCTCGTCGAAGACGCCGGACTATCTGCTCGGTCAAAGCCACGGCTTCAACAGCGTGCACGGACGCATGCCGTCGGTGCTGACGGGCGCCAATCTCGCCAACCGCAATCTCATCTATCTCGGCATTTCGGGGGACGGCGATTCGGCATCGATCGGGCTCGGCCAGTTCGTGCATTGCGTTCGGCGCGGCGTGAACATGGTCTACATCACCGAGAACAACGGCGTTTACGGGCTGACCAAAGGGCAATTCTCGGCAACAGCCGACCGCGGCTCGAAGTCGAAGGCGGGCGGTACCAACAACGACGCGCCGATCGATCTCGTGGGCATGGCTCTCATGGCGGGCGCGACGTTCGTCGGGCGCTCGTTCTCAGGCGACAAGGAGCAACTCGTCCCGTTGATCAAGGCCGCGATCGCGCACAACGGGCCTGCGTTCATCGACGTGATCTCGCCGTGCGTGGCGTTCAACAATCACGCGGGCTCGACGAAGAGCTTCGATTTCGTGCGCGATCACAACGAGGCGGTCAACCGCATCGACTTCATCGAAGACCGCGCGGAGATCACCGTCGACTACGCGCCCGGCACGGCGCAAGACGTCGAACAGCACGACGGCTCGATCATCCGGCTGCACAAGCTCCATGACGGGTATGACCCGACGGACCGGGTCGCGGCCATGAACCACCTGCAGACGCACCATGAGGCGGGCGAAGTGGTGACGGGGCTGCTCTATCTCGACCCCAATCCGCGCGACATGCACGGCTTTCTGCGCACGGTCGACGTGCCGCTCAACCGGCTCGGGCCGAAGGAGCTTTGCCCGGGATCGAAGATGCTCGACTCCATCAACGACGAATATCGGTAGGCGGCGATGGCCAGATCCCGCGACGGCGATCGTTATCGCGGGCTTCTCATCGTTGCGATTGCCGCGTTGCTGCTTTCCGCCGGTCCGTTGCAGGCCAAAGAAACTTGCAAGAAATGCGAGTTCGTGGCGTGCATCAAGGACACGATCGAGCGCAACGAGGCGATGATCGCGGGCTATGACCGGCTCAGGATCAGCTACGACCCGTTGTGGATCGAGGGCGGAAAGAAGATCGCGAGCGTCAACTTCGATACCGTCGGAAACAAGAGCCAAACCTACGGCAGCCTTTCGTCCGATCTGCGAAGGTTCGGCGCGGACGTGGAGAAGATGAACGATGAAATACCGGCGCCTCCCGCTTGCCACTACCCCGGCGCGCTCGAGGTCGGGACCGATCCGGAATCGTGCGTTACCGAAGGGCTTGCGGCGGCGAAGAGCGAAATGCCGTGCGACGAACTCTACAAATTCGTAAAGGAGCATGAGGATTTCCACGTCGCTGCCTGCAATGCTCGTCGCGGCGGCGCGCGCCCGAGGCTTTGGCAGCACAAGGTGGCGGGCGTCGCGGCGACCAAGGACGTCCCCTATGTCGTTCTGACGCCCGGCGGGTTGGCGCGGGAGGAGATCGACGCCTACAAAGCGCAGAACACAAAACTGCAGGCGCTGCTGGAAGAGGCGGAGAAGAAGTGCAAGTACAGCTTCACGGGCGTCACCGTGGACTGCCGTATTCCGCCCGTGCGCATGGGACAGAAGATCGAGGGCGAGGTGTGCGGCGATCCCGTCGAGGGCGCGTGGACGATCCGTCCGACCTATTTCGCCGAAGGTCCCCACATTCCTCCGGTCCCTGCGGCGAACAACAAGCCCTTCAAGACGGATTGCCTGCCCGCGGGGGGGCGGCTTGCCAGCCAGCGCATGCAAATTCTGCGCGCCAGCCCCGGCGGCGGATGGATGTGCGAGTTCAAGGAGGGCGATGCGCCGACGGTGACGATCCGTTGGGTGCGCATGCCGCAATGCCAGGGGCCGCGCGAACAAACCTACACCGTGACCGTGAAACGGGAAGAGAGCTGCAGCAAAGACGACGCTGCGCCGCCACAGCAGCCCGACGAAGACGGGCCGCGCTTGCCCAATTCCTGAAGCGCAAACTGTGCTAGATAGCGGCGATCGATATCCAAACGGACGAGAGGGTTTCATGGGACGGCTTCAGGGCAAGCGCACGATCGTCACGGGCGCGGGGTCAGGCATTGGACGCGCGTCCGCCAAGGCGTTCGCGCGCGAAGGCGCGGCAGTGCTGTGCGTCGACAAGACGGATACCGTGCACGAAACGGCCGAGATGATCGCGAAGGCCAACGGTCGCGCGGTCGCGATGACGGCCGACGTCGGCATCGAGGACGACGTGAGGGCGTATGTCGGGAAAGCGCTGAGCGCCTTGGGCGGGATCGACGCCATCTATGCCAATGCCGGTATTTCCGGCGGCTATGTCTCGATCATCGATCAGACGGTCGAGCAGTGGCAGGAAGTGCTGCGCGTCAACCTCATCGGGCCGTTTCTTGCGATCAAGCATGTTGCGCCGGTGATGATCGCGCAGAAGAAGGGTTCCATTGTGTGTACCGCGTCGGTCGCCGGCATTCGCGCGAATGCGGGGCCTACGCCCTATTCGGCCTCGAAAGCCGGCGTGATCTCGCTCGTGCAGACGACGGCGAACGAGTTCTACGGCACGGGCGTGCGCGTCAACGCGATTTGTCCCGGCTTGATCGAGACGGGCATGACAAAACCGATCTTCGAAGGGGCGCGGGCGCGCGGCAACGAAGGCAAGATCGGGCAACTCAATCCGACGGCGCGATACGGCCATCCGGAAGAGATCGCGGCGATGGCGCTGTTCCTGGCGTCGGACGAAGCGTCCTATGTGAACGGCCAAGCCTATGCCGTCGATGGCGGTCTGACGTCGACGTTGCCGTTCGTGATGCGGAGATAGGCGCATGTTCGACGCGGCGCGCCTGAAGAAATTCGTCGACACGTGCTGGAGCGACGCAATCGTCCCTTCGCTCACCGAATACATCCGCATTCCGAACAAGTCGCCGGCTTACGATCCGCAATGGGCCGAGCACGGTTACATGGACGATGCCGTCAAGCTGATGGAGCGTTGGGCGCGCGAGCGAATCGCGGGCCTGGGCGGCGCGACGCTTGAAGTGGTGCGGTTACCGGGGCGCACGCCGGTGATCTTCATCGACGTGCCGGGCGAGGGCAAGGACACGGTTCTTCTCTACGGCCATCTCGACAAGCAGCCGGAGATGAAGGGTTGGTGGGACGGCTTCGGGCCGTGGACGCCGGTCATCAAGGGCGACAAGCTCTACGGGCGCGGCGGTGCGGACGACGGCTATGCGATGTACGGCTCGATCGCGGCGCTGGCGGCGCTGAAGGAGCAGGGCGTGCCGCATGCGCGCTGCGTGATCCTCATCGAGGCGTGCGAAGAATCCGGCAGCTACGACCTGCCGTTCTATATTGATCACCTCGCGGCGAAGATCGGCAGGCCGTCGCTGGTCGTTTGCCTCGATTCGGGGTGCGGCAACTACGATCAGCTGTGGCTGACCACCTCGCTCAGGGGCCTAGCCATGGGCACGCTGACCGTGCGCGTGCTGAACGAGGGCGTCCATTCGGGCGACGCGTCGGGCATCGTGCCGTCGAGTTTTCGCGTCATGCGCATGCTGCTGTCACGGCTCGAGGACGAGGCAACGGGCAAGATTCTGCCCGACGAGCTCTACGTGCAGATACCGCCGCAGCGCGTCCAGCAGGCGCGCGACGCAGCAAAAGTGCTGGGCCCCGACGTGTACGCCAAGATGCCGTTTGCCGGCGGCACGCTGCCGATGGCGGACGACCTCACGGAGTTGGTGCTGAGCCGGACCTGGCGGCCGCAGCTTGCGGTCATCGGCGCGGACGGAATTACCTCGGTTGCCGATGGGGGCAACGTGCTGCTGCCGTTCACGACGCTGAAGCTCAGTTTGCGTTTGCCGCCGACGCTCGACGGCGCGAAGGCCGTCGAGGTGGTGACGAAGCTGCTGGCCAAGGAACCGCCTTACAATGCGCAGGTCGAAGTGAAGCTCGATCGCGGGTCGACGGGGTGGGATTCGCCGGCGCTCGCGGCGTGGCTCGAGGCGTCGGTCGCGCGCGCGTCGGAGATCGCGTTCGGCCGGCCACCGGCTTAC
>JBGOVA010000274.1:0-4728 GCA_041477875.1 Micropepsaceae bacterium
GCACGCTGATCTTCGAGGCGTCGACGCCCTCCTCGCCGACGAGCGAGGGGATGTGCGTGCACTGGCCCGAAGGCTTGAAGCGCCAACCGTGATAGGCGCATTCGACGGTGCCATCGAGCATTTGACCGGCGGAGAGCGGTACGCCGCGATGGGGACAGAGATCGCGTAGCGCGAAGACCTCGCCTGCCTGCGTGCGCCCGAAGACGATCGGCTCGCCCAGGATCGTCTTGTGTTTCAGGCGGCCCGGCTTGAGCGCGCGCGAGTGCAGCGCGAAATACCAGAGATTTCGCAGGAAGAACGTGGTCTTGAGGTCTTGGAGGCCCATGGTCGCTCGCACAATGCCAAAGCGCGTCAACTCCTGCAAAGGCGGCAAATCGCGCTAAACTGCTGCCCGAGAACCGACATTCGAGGACTGCGATGACCGTGCCCGAACTCATGCATGTGGCCTTTGCGCTGGATCAACACGTTGCCACCGTGACGCTGAACAGGCCCGAAGTGCGCAATGCGCTGAATGCGCGGGCGTACGGCGACCTTGAGGCGGTCTTTCACCATATTCAAGGCGATCCCGACGTTCGCGTCGTCGTTCTGACGGGCGCGGACCCGGCATTCTGTTCCGGCGAGGACGTGAAGCAGATGATGACTGGGCCGCAACGCGAGCAATCGCAGGCGCGGCTGACGGCGGTGCGGCCGAAGCTCACACCGGCGGCGCAAGCGGTCCTTGCATGCGACCGGCCGATCATCGCCGCGGTGAACGGCGCGGCGGTCGGGTGGGGCATGGAGCTTTCTCTCTTTGCCGATATTCGCTTGGCGTCGGAGCGGGCGCAGTTCGGCGAGATCTTCATCAAGCGCGGGCTTGTAACCGATGTCGGCGGGATGATGTTCCTGCCGCGCATCGTCGGGCCGCAGAAGGCGGCCGAGCTTCTGTTCACCGGTGACATTGTCGATGCGCGTGAAGCCGAACGCATCGGCCTTGTGTCAAGAGTCGTGCCGCACAGTCAGCTCATAGAGGAGGCGTTGTCGCTGGCGCGGCGGATTGCGGTGAATGCGCCGCTTGCGCTCAGATACATGAAAGAAGGCCTGCGCCGGGCGTCGGCGCGCGATGCGGCGGAGTTCGGGAGCTGGGTCTCAGCCACGCTCGGCCGGCTGTTTCAAACCGAAGATCATCGCGAGGGCGTCGCGAGCTTCCTCGAGAAGCGCAAACCCGAATTCAAGGGATGCTAACGATGGCCCTGTTCTTCGATCAGGCGTGGTTCGATGCGCGGCTCAGGGAGCGGGGCGCCACGCGCGACGACATCGGGCGGGTGCTTCGCCTGAGCGCGGAGCAAGTGGCGGAGCTTTGGAAAGATCAGCGCGAGCTTCGCGGCCACGATGTGCTGGCGATCGCCAAGTTCCTCAACGTACCCGCGTCGGACGTGGCGACGCGGGCCGGCGTTTCGACGCCCGTTCCGGACGAAACGACCGATGTTGGCGCGCGCCTTGATGAGATGAGCGAGCGGCTGCAGCGCCTGGAACGGATGATGGTCGAACTGAAGACTTTGATCCTGACGCCGCGCTCCTAGAGCGATGCGGCGATGCGCAGATCGTCGCGCCCCAAGGCATCGGCGGCTTCATAGCTTTGCGCGGCGAGACGGGGATCGATCAGTTCGCGCGGCGCGAATTGGCCGATGACATGTGCGATGAACGTTCCGGTTGGACGGGTGAGGTCGGACGCGGGCGAGGTCTGCGTGCCTTGAGTGTAACGGCGCGCCGGCCGCAACTCCTCAACCGCAGGCCGCGCTCCCCAAGCCTTAGAACGGGAGGTGGCTGCGGCCGGCGCTATTCGACGCGTTCCGAAATACGCCGGGCGCGTCGAAATGGGACATGTTTGGTGCACGCTGATCATTCCGACAGGGCACGACGCAGCCGACATGCCAATCGCGCGGGCCAATTTCTTAAGATTAACAACGACTTCGCCATGCACTCGCATGCGACGCGCGGGTGCAGATTTCGTTTTTCTTAAATGTTGGAACGATAAAGTCGGCGCCGGTTTGCGAGATGGGGAAAAGCCCTCCGCGTCGTTGCTGGTGGGGCAAGTGATCGCTGTGTTCGCGCGTCGTCAGGCATCTTCGATCCAAAGACTTGCCGAGCTCACCGAAGCGGAACGCTTGCGGCTTGCGCTCGCTGCAGCAGGCGACCTCGTCTACGATTGGACGCCCGGCGACGGGCACATGTCGTGGACGGGCGATCCGACCGCGCATCTCGGCTTCGGCGACAGCACGCATTTCGAGAGCGACAAGGGTTTTCACGCGCTGATCGACGACGCGGCGGCCGAGGCGCGGCTGCGCCTGGTGTTGTCGCCGCCGGCCGACGGCGGGCCGTTTCATCTGGAGTATTCGCTGAAGACCGGCGGCGCGCCGGTGTGGGTCGAAGAGCGCGGCGTGTGTCTGCCGGGGTCGGACGGGCAGGCCGAGCGCATCGTCGGGCTCGTGCGCAACATCACCGAACGCAAGCTGCGCGAAGCGCATCTCGCGTGGGCCGCAAGCTACGACGAGATGACCGGCCACTTGAACCGATTGCGGTTGCGCGAACGGCTGGCCCAGCACCTTGAACTGACGCCGACGAACGAACGCAAGCCCGCGATCTACTGCGTGGTGGCGATCGACGATCTGGCCGTCATCAACGAAACCTACGGCTTCGACACTGCGGACGAAGTGATCGTCGCAGTCGGCCGCCGTTTGGCGGAGGCTGCGGGCAGCAACGGCATCGTGGGCCGCACGGCGGGCAACAAGTTCGGCCTCATCCTCGAGGCTTGTACCGCCGGCGAGATGGCCGAGCGCGCGGCGACATTGCGCGCGGCGGCGCGCACGCGCGTGATCCCGACGCGGGGCGGGGCCGTGAGCATCAGCGTTTCGGTCGGCGCGGTCGCGCTGCCGCAAGACGCGCGCAACAGCCAGGAAGCCATGGCGCGCGCGGAGGAAGCGCTCGACCGGGCGAAGGCGCACGGGCGCGACAACTTCGCCGCTTATTCGCACTCGCCGCAGCGCGAATCCTTGCGCAAGCGCACGGTGTCGATCGGCGATCAGATCGTGACGGCGCTGGCGGAAAACCGCATCGTGCTGGCCTATCAACCGATCGTCGACGCCAAGACGGGCGAGGCCGTCGCGCACGAATGCCTGGTGCGCATCGCCCGGCCGGAAGGCCAAATCATCGCGGCGAGCGATTTCGTTCCGGTCGCCGAGCAGCTTGGCCTCGTGCGCCGGCTCGACCGGCGTGTGCTCGAACTCACGGTCGAGGCGCTGGAGCGCCATCGCGGCGCCTGCCTGTCGTTGAACGTCTCAGGCATGACGGCGAGCGACCGGCCGACGCTCGAAGCCTTCGTCGCCTATCTTGAAAGCCACGCCGACGTCGCGCCGCGCATGATCGTGGAGCTGACCGAGACGGCGGCGTTGATCGACATCGAAGAAAGCGTGCGCTTCGTCAGCCGCGTGCGCACGCTCGGCGCCAAGGTCGCGATCGACGATTTCGGCGCGGGCTACACGTCGTTCCGCAACCTGCAGTCGCTCAACGTCGACATGGTCAAGGTCGACGGGTCGTTCGTGAAGGGGCTCGCCGACAGCCGCGACAATCAAATCTTCGTGCGCACGCTCGTCGACTTGGCGAAGAACTTCAAACTGGCGACGGTCGCCGAATGGGTCGCCGAAGCGCGCGAAGCCGACATCCTGCGCGCCTTCGGCGTCGACTATCTGCAGGGCTTCTATTTCGGCAAGCCCGAGATCAAAGAGCCCTGGCCGCGCTGAGCCGGGCCGCGTCGTTCCGGCACAGCAGAGACATCACGCCGCGCATGCGACAGGTGCAATCCGCGTCGTCGCACGCTACATGCTGCGCCACGCAGGAGCGAAATGTGACCGTCAAGTTTCAGCAACGTTCGGTGTGGGCCGGTATTCGACGCGGGCTGTTGGGCAAGTGTCCCAATTGCGGGGAAGGGCGGCTGTTTTCCGCCTACCTCAAGGTCGAGCCGTCGTGCGCGTCTTGCGGGCACCAAGTCGGCCAGTATCGCGCCGACGACGGGCCCGCCTATTTCACGATCCTGATCGTCGGCCATCTCGTGGTCGCGCCGATGCTGTTCACGAACTTCGTGCTGACGTGGCCAATCGGGTGGGTGCTGGGCGTTCTCCTTCCCAGTATCGTCGGCCTTTCCCTAACGTTGCTGCCAAGGGTGAAGGGCGCGTTCGTCGGCGTGCAGTGGGCCGTCGGGGACCGTAACGGCTTGTAGGCACTCCCATGATTTTCAACTCGCCGCGATAGCGCTAGAACCTCGTCATCCAGCAAAAGAGGAGGGTGACGCAATGATCGGTTATGTGATGGTGGGGACGAACGACTTACCCCGCGCTCAGAAATTCTTCGACGGCGTGTTGGGCGAGATCGGCGCCAAGCGCTCTTGGGACAACGAGCGGATGACGGGATGGAGCGCGGGCCCGAAGACGCCCACGATCGTCGTGGTGAAGCCCTACGATCAGAAGGCGGCCACAGTGGGCAACGGCTCGATGGTTGCGGTTGCGACCCTGTCCCCCGACGACGTCAAGAAAGTGCACGCAAAGGCGCTGGCCTTGGGCGGCAAGGACGAGGGTGCGCCGGGCTTTCGCGGCGGGGACAACAGCGGGTTCTACGGCGGCTATTTCCGCGACCTCGACGGCAACAAGTTCGTCGCTTTCTGCATGGTGCCCAAAAGCAAAGGTTAGAACGGGCAGC
>JBGOVA010000009.1:0-41364 GCA_041477875.1 Micropepsaceae bacterium
CATCGTGTTCTTGATCCGGCGAATAGGCGTGCGCGTCTTCGAGACGCCTTGCGTTTTCGAGATAGCGGGCGAGTTCGTGTTCGGCGTGGTCGCTCATGCGCCTTATTCCGCGGCGACGCGCAGCGATTGCGCGGTCTTGGTTTCGAGATGGCGATGGATAGATTCGGCGGCGTCGCGGCCGTCGCGGATCGCCCAGACGACGAGCGAGGCGCCGCGCACGATGTCGCCCGCCGCGTAGACGCCGGGCAGCGAGGTCATCATCGTGCGATGATCGATCTTGAGCGTGCCCCATTTGGTGACGGCGAGATCTTTCTCGCCGAACGCGCCCTGCAAATCCCCCGGATCGAAGCCGAGCGCCGTGATCACGAACTCGGCTGGCAGCGTGAAATCGCTGCCGGGGATTTCTTCGGGGACTTGGCGGCCGGTCGCGTCGGGGGCGCCGAGGCGCATGCGCGTCGCGCGTACGCCCGAGACGCGCTTGGCGCCCAAGAACGCTTTCGGCACGCCCAGCCAAGAAAAGACGACGCCCTCCTCCTCCGCGTGAGTCACTTCGCGGAGTGAGCCCGGCATGTTTTCGCGGTCGCGGCGATAGAGGCAGGTCACCGACTTCGCGCCCTGGCGCACCGCCGTGCGCACGCAGTCCATGGCGGTGTCGCCGCCGCCGATGACGACGACGTTGCGGCCTTTCGCATTCAGCGTGCCGTCGTCGAATTCCTTCACGCGGTCGCCGAGACCGTGACGGTTCGAGGCCGTGAGATAGCGCATCGCGGCGACGATGCCCGGCAAGCCGACGCCCGGCGCCTGCATGTCGCGCGCTTTGTAGACGCCGGTTGCGATGAGGACGGCGTCGTGCTGCTTGCGCAGCTTGGCGAGCGAGATCGATTTGCCGATTTCGGCGTTGAGCTGGATGTCGATGCCGCCTTCGATGAGGCGCCGCGTCCGGCGTTCGACGATCGGTTTTTCGAGCTTGAAGTTCGGGATGCCGTAGATCAGCAGGCCGCCGGCGCGGTCATAGCGGTCGTAGATTTTGACGCCGTAGCCTTTGAGGCGCAACTGTTCGGCGGCGGCGAGGCCCGCGGGGCCGGCGCCGACGATACCGATCGAGCGGCCGAGTTCGCGGCGCGGTTTGATGGGCTTGACCCAGCCCTTCGTCCACGCGGTGTCGGTGATGTATTTTTCGACGGCGCCGATCGTCACCGTGCCGTGGCCCGCTTGCTCGATGACGCAGTTGCCTTCGCAGAGGCGGTCTTGCGGGCAGATGCGGCCGCAAATCTCGGGCATGTTGTTGGTAGCCTGGGACAGCTCATAGGCCTCTTCCAGGCGGCCCTCGGCCGTCATCTTCAGCCAGTCGGGGATGTTGTTCTGCAGGGGGCAATGGACTTGGCAGAACGGGACGCCGCATTGCGAGCAGCGGCCGGCCTGCTCCTCGGCCTTCTTTGCGACGTAGTCGCGGAAAATCTCGTCGAAGTCGTGCGCGCGCGTCTCCACGGCCCGCTTTTCCGGCATTTGCCGGGGGACGGAGACGAAACGCAGCAGTTTGTTCTCGGCCATTAAGAGATGCCCGCAAGAATTGAGTATCTGCGGGCGTTATAGGGTTCAAAAGTTGCGGTTTGAAGACCGAAAACCGTTTATAGGACAGCGTCGCTTACCTAAAATCGAGGTATTTTGTCCTGCAGGAGTGCAGATCAGACCAAGTTGGCCACATATCGTTCTATCTCGGTACTAATTCCCGCCCTGGGCGGAAATGCGGGGCGATGATACGGTCCGCGCCCTCGCCTGCCCGCCCAACCAAGAACACCACGGAACCCCATGCAGGACGTGCTCTGGAAGATCGTTTCCGCGGTTATTCTTGCGCTGGTTGAGGGGATTACGGAGTTTCTGCCCGTTTCATCGACCGGGCACATGATCCTGGTCCGGGAACTCCTCAAACTCGACCTGCCGCCCGGGCACGTCTTCGAGGTGTTCATCCAGTTCGGCGCGATCCTGTCGATCTGCGTCATCTATTTTCAGCAGCTCTGGCAAGTCACCAAGGCGGTGCCCACCAACGAAAACGCACAGCGGTTCGCGTTCGGGCTCTTCATCGCGTTCTTGCCTGCGGCGGCGTTGGGCGTGCTGCTTGGCGACTTCATCACGAACCACTTGTTTTCGAAGTATGTCGTGGCGATCTCGCTCGTCGTCGGCGGCGTTGCCATCATCTTCATTGAGCGCGTGGTCAGAATTCCGCAATACTATGCGGTCGAGGATTTTCCGCTCAGCCTTTATCTCAAGATCGGATTGTGCCAGTGCCTTGCGCTGGTGCCCGGCGTATCGCGATCGGGCGCGACGATCATGGGTTCGCTCCTCATGCGCGTGGAGCGCGGCGCGGCAGCCGAGTTTTCGTTCTTCCTTGCGATACCGACCATGCTGGGCGCGTCGGTCTATACGCTCTACAAGCACTGGCACGAATTGCACGCGTCCGATCTGCTGGTGCTGGCGCTCGGGTTCGTCGTTGCGTTCTTCAGCGCGTACTACGTCGCAAAACGGTTCGTCGCCTTCGTGTCGAACCACGGCTTCGGCGTGTTCGCGTGGTACCGCATCATAATCGGCTCGTTCCTGCTCGGCTATTTGGCGCTCAAAGACGCCGCCGCGGTTTAGGCGCCGCGCGGTTCGGCGTACTGGCCGGTGCGACGATAGGCGTAGAGATAGCTCGGCACGATCGCCTCGACCGACGTCGGCTGAACGCACAGGTCGGCGAGCGTTCCGACCGACGCCGCGTCGGGTCCCGCCTTCACGACGTTGTCGACGCGCAGGAGGCGTGCTTGGTCGAGCGTCACCGGCGCGAAGGGCAGCCATCCGGTCAGCGCCGCGCCGATATCGAGCAGGAAGAAGGGAATGGGAAGGAGCGTGCGCTTGCGCTCGGTCACCTTCGAGATGAATGCCAAGAGTTCCTTGAAGGTATAGGTCGCAGGACCGCCGAGTTCATACGTCTTTGCGCGCGTGCGTTCGTCGGCGAGCGCGTTGACGACGGCGTCCGCCACATCGCCCGCGAAAACAGGCTGAAACTTCGTCACGCCGCCGCCGAACAGCGGAAAGACAAGCTTCGACATGCGCATGAGAGCCGCGAATCTATTGAAGAATCCATCGCCCGGCCCGAAGACGATCGAGGGGCGCAAGATCGTCGCATCCGGAAATGCCTCGCGCACCTGCGCCTCGCCTTCAGATTTTGAACGCGCATAAGCCGAGCGCGACGTTTTGGACGCGCCGATTGACGAAACATGAATGAGCCGGCGCGCGCCCGCCTTCGCGGCGGCGCGGGCGACGATCCCCGCGCCGTCGGCGTGGATCGCTTCGAACGTTCGGCCGCCGCCTTCGCGCAGAATGCCCACGAGATTGACGACGATGCTTGCGCCGTCGATGGCGGCGGTAACCTGTTCTTCATTGCGGATATCGCAACGGAGCAGCGCGATCTGTCCCACCCGGCCCGCCGGCAACAGGTGATTGGCGAGGTTGGGACGGCGCACGGCGACGCGGATTCGATAGCCGACCCTTGCCAGGGCGTGCACGACGTTGCGGCCCAGAAAGCCCGAGCCGCCGACGACGGTCACGATCGTGTTGCCTGGGACTTCGGTCATCCGTTTCTCCCGCTTTGCATCATTGCCGCGCCTTGATAGCGAAAACGCCTGCCGCCTAGAAGCGGCCGAATGCCGCCTTTTTTGGGCAAGTCAATGTGCTTCCCGTGCAAAAGCGAACGTTGTGTTGCGGCGCACACCAACCTTAAGCACAGGCCTTGATTGTGAACTGGACAGCAAGCATTTGGGGGTAAGCTACGCAAATCACCGGCCCCCTTTAACAACAAGCGCCGGTCGCATGAGGCGGTCTTCAATGTCGTCTCTGCAGCATGGGAGCGAGAAATGCCAGCCGATACACCGATCAACACCCTCAATGCGGTGAACCCCAAGGCCGTGAGGATTATTCGGGAAGCTTTTGAAGACGCAGTCAAAACGGTGCAAGAGTGTCGGGGTGCGCCGTCGGACGACACGCGGGCCAAGCTCGCGCGCCAGATCGTCGAACTTGCGAGATGCGGCGAACGCGACGCCATCCGCCTGCGCGACGGCGCGCTGACCGCGCTTCACATCAGCCCGTAACGAGCCTTAAAAGGCCTGCATTCAGATACGACCTCCGGCGGCGCATGAGCGCCGCCTGTCGGGTGTTGCGCGCAATCGCTTGCCAATCGTTGACAGAGCGGGCGGTCCGCGGATACCACTCGCCGCCTCGGATCGTGCCCAGATGGCGGAATTGGTAGACGCGCTAGTTTCAGGTACTAGTACTGCAAGGTGTGGAGGTTCGAGTCCTCTTCTGGGCACCAATCGGCCTTACCGGCGCTAAGGTTCCGCCAAACATGAAAATCCACTTTCACGAAGGCGACCTGCCCGCCGGCGTCGACTTCGGCAAGAGCGTTGCGATCGATACCGAGACGCTCGGGCTTCATCCGCATCGCGATGCGCTGTGCTTGGCGCAACTGTCGGGCGGCGACGGGCACTGCCATATCGTGCGCTTCGATCGGAAGACTTATGCAGCGCCGAATCTGGTGCGCCTATTGACCGATCCCGAGGTGGTCAAGATTTTTCACTACGCGCGGTTCGATGTCGGCGTGTTCCAGAAATATCTGAACACGAATGCGACCCCGGTTTGGTGCACGAAGATCGCCTCGAAGCTCGTTCGCACATATACGGACAAGCATGGGCTCAAGGACCTTGTTAAGGAACTGCTCGACGTCGATTTGTCGAAGCAGCAGCAGAGTTCCGACTGGGGGGCGGCGAAGTTGAGCGATGCGCAGCTCGCTTACGCGGCGTCGGACGTGCTGCATCTCCACAAGCTGAAGGCGACGCTCGATGCCATGCTCGTGCGCGAAGACCGCCAACAACTCGCGCTCAAGTGCTTCGAGTTCATCGGGACCCGGTCGGCCTTGGACCTTGCCGGATGGGGGTCCGACGATATTTTCGCGCATTAGTCGAAGGGCCCCAACGGGTTCGCGCGGTTAACCCCGAAATGGCCGATTGCCTTGATTCATGAGGCTTGAGAGAACATACTGTCGCGGCTTGGCATGAATTTCGCGTGGGCGTCTTTATTGCGCCGCACAATCGTGACAGAACCAGCTGTCCGCATGCCTTGGAGCGAGCGTCTTACGCATGACAGCAATGCCTGACAGCCCTCTCAACGCCGACCTCGAGGCGGCGCGGCGCGTGCTTTCCGTCGAGGGCGATGCCTTGGGGGCGCTGGCGCGTTCGCTCGACGCGCGATTCACGAAGGCGATCGATCTGATCCTGGGCGTCGAGGGCCGCGTCATCGTCAGCGGCATGGGCAAGAGCGGGCATATCGGGAACAAGATCGCCGCCACCCTGGCGTCGACGGGCACGCCGGCGCAGTTCGTCCATCCGGGCGAGGCGAGCCACGGGGACCTTGGCTTCATCACGCGCAAGGATGCGGCTCTCCTGCTGTCGAACTCGGGCAAGACTCAAGAGCTCAGCGACGTCATCGATTTCACGCGGCGCGCGGGGATCCCGCTCATCGCGATCACGGGCGGGGCGGACTCCGCCTTGGCGCAGTACGCGGACGTGGCACTGATTCTGCCGGCGGCGCCGGAAGCCTGCCCCATGGGCCTTGCGCCGACGACGTCCACCACCATGCAGCTTGCCTTGGGCGATGCGCTGGCCGTTGCGCTGATGAAACGGCGCGGCTTTACGGCGGACGATTACCGCGTCCTGCATCCGGGCGGATCGCTGGGGAAACGGCTCGTGCGCGTTGCCGACATCATGCACGTGGGCAGCGAGCTGCCGCTCGTCGGGCAAGACACCGTGATGAGCGATGTGCTGCTTGAGATCACGTCGAAGCGCTTCGGGTGCGCGGGCGTGACGGATACGCAAGGCGGGCTTGTCGGCGTGATCACCGACGGCGACCTGCGGCGGCATATGCAGGGCGATCTGCTGAAGCGGCGGGCGGGCGAAGTGATGACGGCGAAGCCGCGGCTCGTCCGGTCGGGCGCGCTGGGCGGCGCGGCGCGGCGTTTGATGAACCAGAACGCCACACCCGTGACGTGCTGGGTCGTCGTTGGCGATGAAGACGTGGCGAAGGCGGCGCCGAAACCCGTCGGCATCGTTCACGTGCATGATTGCCTGCGCTCGGGCGTGGCCTGATCGACCGAGATATGGCGCACTTCATCAACGATCCCGTTACCGGCCGGCTTGTTCCGGCGACAGCGGCCGCCGCCGCGGCATCGCTCGCGCCGGCCCGGCGCACGCGGTTCGAAGGCTGGACGCAGCGCAACCGGCCGCGCGCGGATGGGACGCTGGGCTACAGCCGTTTCGTGCGCATCATGAAGGTGATGCTGCCGCTCGTGGCGTTTTCGCTGATCGTGCTCGTCGTCGTCTATTCGACGATGGGACGCGAAGGCGGGAATGTCGCGATCACCTACACGGAAGTCGCCACGCTCGACAGCGACCGCCAGCTCGTCAATCCGAAGCTGACGGGCACCGACGGGCGCGGGCAACCGTTCACGGTCACGTCGAAATCGGCGACGCAGGCGCCCGGCAAGACGCGCAAGATGGTGTTCGACACCGTCGTCGCCGACGTGACGATGCAGGACAAAAGCTGGGTTCAGGTCGATGCCACGAAAGGGCTGCTCGACGGCGAGGCGAAGACCCTCGATCTCACCGAGACGATCAACATCTTTTCCGACAAAGGCTATGAGTGCCACACGACGTCGGCGCGCTATGATTTCGGTCTGGGCCTGCTGAAAGGCGAGGAGCCGATCAATTGCCAGGGGCCTTTGGGGCTGATCAGCGCGAGGAAATTCGAAGGCTTGCGCGATCCCGGCATCATGCGCTTCACCGGCGGCGTGACGACTACCTACTTCCCGACGCCGCGCGAAGGGAAGGCTGCGGAAGCCGCCGAAACCAATCCCGAAGGTATCGCCGAAGCCGTGCCCGACGAAACGGCACAACAGACCGCGACAGCGATCGCGCCCGCTCCCACCGCGGCAACGCCACCCATCCAACCCCGACCCAAACCGGCAACGCCATGATCAGATCCGCTCTCGTCGCCAGCTTCGCCCTCGCCTCCAGTGTCACGCTCGCGAACGCGCAAGGCGTGCCCAATCCGTTTTCCGGCATGGGGCGCGACAGCGACAAGCCGATCGCCATCGCCGCCGACTCCACCACCGCCGACATTCGCAACGAGACGGCGACCTATGCGGGCAATGTGCGCGTCGAGCAGGGCAATCTGCGCCTGCGCTCCGACACGCTGGCGATCAAGGCGTCGAAGGGTTCGATCTCGCGCATCGAGGCGAAGGGCAACGTCGTGCTTGCCTCGCCGCAGGGACAGGCGACCGGCGCGAACGCGGTCTACGACATCGGCGAGCGCGTCGTGCGCATGGGCGGCAAGGTGATCTTGGCGCAAGGGCCCAACATCCTGCGCGGCAGTTCACTCGTCATTAACTTGGCGACGGGGCGCGCGGAGCTGACGGCGGCAGCGGGTGCGGGCGGGCGCGTCGAGGGGGTGTTCGTACCAACGAAGTCGCCCAAGGTGCCGACGATCGGGCCCGCAACGGGCGAGAAACCTGCGACGCCGACGCCGGAAACGAAGCCAAACCCCTGATACTTCACGCAACTTTAAGGCCAAGTGGGATTTTATGAGCCAGTTCA
Organism: Micropepsaceae bacterium; assembly: GCA_041477875.1. Lineage (GTDB taxonomy): Bacteria > Pseudomonadota > Alphaproteobacteria > Micropepsales > Micropepsaceae > SZUA-430. The sequence goes on from JBGOVA010000009.1 coordinate 7,680, forward strand.
ATGAGTAACGAGTCCCAAGGCGACCACCGAGCGATGCCTTTCCAGAACGGTCAAGACAGTCAGTACGGGAAGCCGCGGCTGGTGGCGGAGCAAACCGGTCTTGTCGTCGTCCAGGTCGGCAAAAGCTTTCGCCGGCGCCCCGTGGTGCGCGGCGTGTCGCTGCAGGTCCGGCGCGGCGAGGCCGTTGGCCTCTTGGGTCCGAACGGCGCGGGCAAGACCACCTGCTTCTACATGATCACGGGGCTGATCCCCGTCGATACGGGTTCGATCTTCCTCGACGGGCACGACATCACGGCCTTGCCGATGTATCGCCGCGCGCGGCTCGGGATCGGCTATCTGCCGCAGGAAGCCTCGATTTTCCGCGGGCTGACGGTCGAGCAGAACATCTTGGCCGTCGCCGAACTCGTGGAGCGCGACAGCCAGAAGCGCCGCCAGCTCGTTGACGATTTGTTAGCCGAGTTTGCCATCGAGCATCTGCGGCGCGCCCCCGCGCTTGCCCTTTCAGGCGGCGAGCGGCGTCGCGTGGAAATCGCGCGCGCTTTGGCGACGCAACCGTCGTTCATGCTGCTCGACGAGCCGTTTGCGGGCATCGATCCGATCGCGATCGGCGAAATCCGCAAGCTGGTGCAACATCTCAAAGAGCGCGGCATCGGCGTTCTGATCACCGATCACAACGTGCGCGAAACGCTGGAGATCATCGACCGCGCCTATATCATTCATGACGGCGAAGTCATGACCGAAGGCAGTCCCCGCGAAATCGTGTCGAACATGGACGTGCGCCGCGTCTATCTCGGCGAAAAGTTCTCGCTGTAAGGCGCCCCGGCGATGGCTCTGACGCAAAGACTGGAGATGCGCCAAGGCCAGGCCTTGGTCATGACGCCGCAACTCCAGCAGGCGATCAAGCTGTTGCAGATGTCGAATTTGGAATTGCAGTCGTTCGTCGAACAGGAACTCGAGCGCAATCCGCTGCTCGAACGCGACGAGAGCGCGCCCGCCCCGCAAGAGCAGCCTGAGCAACCCGCGGCAACGCAAGCCGACACCGCGCTGACGCTGAGCGAGAGCGCGCCGCCGGCCGATGCGTCGGCCGACCTCGATACCGACTACGAGAACGTCTATGCGGAAGACTCCGCGTGTGATCGCGCGCAAGGGGCCGCCGGCGATTGCGGGCCATCGTCGTGGGCGGACGTGCGCGGCGGGGGGCGTTTCGACGCCGAGGACGCGCTGTCGCTGGAATCGACGCTGACGCGCGGGGCCAATCTGCACGAGCATTTGGCCGAGCAGCTGCAGGTCGCGTGCACCGACGCGCGCGACCGCTTGATCGGCGCCTACCTCATCGATGCGATCGACGAAGCGGGTTACGTCACGGTCGACCTCACGGCGGCGGCGCAGCATCTGGCCGTGCCGGTCGCGGTCGTGGAAAACGTTCTGAAGGCGATCCAGAAATTCGACCCCACAGGTGTTGGCGCACGCACGTTGGGCGAGTGTCTTGCCCTGCAGTTGCGCGAGCGGAACCGTCTCGATCCCGCGATGCAAGCTTTGCTCGACAACCTTGAACTTTTGGCCAAGCGCGACGTTCAGTCGTTGATGCGCGTCTGTCAGATTTCCGGCGAAGATCTGGGCGACATGATCGCGGAGATCAAACAGCTCAACCCGAAGCCCGGTTTGAAGTTCGGCTCGGAACCGGTTCAGCCGGTGGTTCCCGACGTTTACGTGCGCGACAATCCGCAAGGCGGATTCCAGGTGGAACTGAACAGCGAAACGCTGCCCAAGGTGCTGGTCAACACGCGCTACTACGCGACGACAGCGGCGAAGGCGAAGGACTCCAAGCCCTATTTGGTCGACTGCCTGAACAACGCCAATTGGCTCGTGCGCAGCCTCGATCAGCGCGCGCGCACGATCCTGAAAGTCGCAACCGAAATCGTACGCCAGCAGGACGGGTTCTTCGCGCACGGCGTGACGCATCTGCGGCCGCTCAATCTGCGCGTGATCGCCGAAGCGATCGGCATGCACGAATCGACCGTCAGCCGCGTCACGGCGAACAAATACATGGCGACGCCGCGCGGGACATACGAACTCAAATACTTCTTCACGTCGTCCATTCAATCGTCGGCCGAAGGGGGCGAGGCCCACTCCGCCGAAGCGGTGCGTCACCACATCCGCGATTTGATCGAAAACGAGCTGCCCGCGGCTATCCTATCGGACGACCGAATCGTCGAGGTCCTGCGCAAAACCGGGATCGACATCGCGCGGCGTACGGTTGCGAAATACCGCGAAGCCATGCGCATTCCCTCTTCCGTCGAACGGCGCAGATTGAAGCAAGGCATGAACTTTCCTGAGGGCATTTCGGCCCCCTGATCCCTGTCGTTGACAGGCAGGAAGGCCACGGCTACACGTCCGCCGCCTTTCGCGGGACCACGCCCCAGATTCGGGGACGTGAAGCGGCGCTACCAATCCTCTCAAGGACGCGAAGAGCGATGCAACTCACGATCACCGGCAAGCAGATCGATATCGGCAACGCATTGCGCACATATGTGCAGAACCGCCTGACGCAATCGGTGGGCAAGTATTTCGACCGTCCGGTCAATGGTTCCGTGACGTTTTCGCGCGACGGGCATGAGTATCGCGCGGACTGCACGGTACACCTCGCCTCGGGCCTTCATCTGCAGGCGCAGGGACGCTCGACCGACATCTACGCCAGTTTCGACGGCGCGGCGGAACGCATGGAAAAACGGCTGCGGCGCTACAAGAGCCGCATACGCGATCACCACAACGGCGCGCGCGACCCCTATGCCGCGAGTCCCGCAAGCGAGCGCATCATCGCCGCTTCCGATTTCGACGAAGGGGTGGCGGAGCCCGAGACGCTGAACCCCGTCGTCGTGTCGGAGAGCGCCACGCAATTGCGTACGCTGACGGTCGGGGAGGCGGTGATGCAGCTCGACCTGATGGAAACGCCAGCTTTGGTTTTCCGCAACAGTGCCCATGGTGAAATCAATGTCGTCTACCGGCGCGGGGACGGACATATCGGCTGGATCGACGCGCATGCGGGCAAGGCGCGAAGCTGATGCGCGCGCGCCTGCATCCTTTCAACGACGAGTGACAGCATTCCTATGGAAATCGCCGAAATCCTGTCGCCCCAGGCCGTGTTCCAGCGGCTCAAGGTGGCCAACAAGAAGAAGCTGATCGCCGAGCTCGCGGCGAGTGCCGGCACGGTCGCCAGCCTCGACGAGGGCAAGGTCTTCGAAGCCCTGTGGGAGCGCGAGAAGCTCAACAGCACCGGCGTCGGCCAGGGCATCGCCATTCCGCACGGCCGCATGCCCAAGCTCGATCGCATTGTGGGGATCTTCGCGCATCTGGAATCCCCGATCGATTTCGAATCGATCGACGAAGCGCCGGTCGATCTCGTGTTCGCGTTGCTGACGCCGGCCGACGCGGGCGCGGACCACCTCAAAGCGCTCGCGCGCGTCTCACGCCTCATGCGCAACAGTGCGATTTGCGAGAAACTTCGTGCGGCGAACGACCGGGCGCAGCTCTATGCCCTGTTGACCGAACCGACCGCCGTGCAGGCGGCCTGACCCGTCCGCGTCCTCAGTGGACGCTGACGGGTTCCAACTCGTGCTGGCGCGCGGCGACGAAGGCCATGTCGCGGTTGTCGACGACGGCGACGCGGCGGCCGTCGGCCGAGTGGAGGGCGAAGAATTTCTGCGTGGCCGGGATCGGCGCGTCGATCGGGATGACGCCCGCACCCTTCAGTTCCTCAAGCGCCACTTCGCGCACGTAGACGGTATTCGGACCGATGATGCGCGCGATCTCTTCCGGACTGAGTTCCAGTGCGGCGGGCGGGCCCCGGTATGCGTTGCTGTTCGACTGCATGACTTACTCCTCCAAGCTGTCGCTTCAGCCCCTTTCGGCAACCGACATAGCGACCCTTCATGGCAAATATGTGGGGGTTAACCACGGCTTTTTGAATAGGGCCGGGTCTCACCCCAATGTGATGGGAATCTGACGAATTTGAGGGGTTGGACGGACCCGCTTCAATTCGATCCGGAGCAGGCCGTTGCTTAACCGTGCGCCCTCGACCTCGAGGCCGTCGGCGAGCACGAAGCTGCGCTGGAACCCGCGCGCGGCAATGCCTTTGTGGAGATAGACGCGGGTGTCGTCGGGCTGGGGGCGTTCGCCCTTCACGGTCAGCTCGCGGTCGCTGAGGGTCAGCGACAGCTGCTCAGGAGGAAAGCCTGCCACGGCCAGAGTGATGCGCAGGCGGCCTTCTGACGGCTCCTCGACGTTCACGGGCGGATACCCGTCGGCGGAGGACGCCTTTGCCATGCGTTCCAGCGTGCGCTCGACCTCGTCGAAGCCGAGGCAATAGGCGTTACCGAAAGGGCCCGGTCGCGACATCGTTTTCCCCGCCCGTGGTTTTGCTCAGGCACAATGTTAGCCGAAAACCGGTTCCCACTTTTCGGCATCTTGCTTTAGAAGAGGGGCGTTTTTGGAACTCCGGCCCTCAATTTCCCGCATGTGGGCGGAAAACCTCGGCAATTCAAGCGCCATCTCCGCACGCGATGGAACCGACCGGCAGCGAGACTTTCGCCCTTTTCGACGACGCAAGCAGGCCCCAGCGGCCGGCACTGCTTTTGACGCAAACGGAAGGGCTCATCGAAGCCTGGACGCCAGCGGATGTGGCGGGCGCCTTGTCGGCGGTCGAGGAAGCGGTGGGGCGCGGACTGATCGCCGCCGGCTATTGCGCCTACGAACTCGGCTATGTGTTCGAGACGCGGCTGCAGCAGCTGATGCCCGCGACGGGACGGCCGCTGTTGCGTTTCCATTTGTTTGCGGAGCGGCAGCAGCTCGGTTGGCGCGCGCGGATGCGATGGCTGATGGGGCAGGTGAAAGGTCGCGCGATCGGCGGTGACGTGACGGCGTCGCTCGATGAAGCGCAGCATCGCGCGAAGGTCGCGCGCGTTCGCACGTTGATCGGCGACGGCGATGTCTATCAGGTCAATCTGACGTTCAAGCTGCGAGCGCCCAACACCGGCGATCCGTTTGCGGCGTATCTGGCGCTGCGCGCGAAGGCGCGGGCGGGCGCGTGCGCGTTCCTGCGATTTGCCGATGAGGACGTTCTCTCGTTCTCGCCCGAATTGTTCTTCCGGGTCGAGGGGGCGCGCATTTCGGCGCGGCCGATGAAAGGCACTTGCGCGCGCGGGCCAAGCATCGCCGCGGATGCGCGCCAGCGCGAGGCTCTTCTCGCGGACGAAAAGCAGCGGGCCGAGAATCTGATGATCGTCGATCTGTTGCGCAACGATCTCTCGCGCGTCTCCCTGCCCGGCAGCGTGGAGGTGACGGACCTCTTCACGGTCGAGACCTATCCGCGCTTTCACACGCTGACCTCAGGTATCAGCGCAGAGCTCGTGCCCGGCGCGTCGTTCTCGACGATCGTGCCGGCACTCTTTCCCTGCGGGTCGGTGACGGGGGCGCCGAAAATACGCGCGATGGAGATCATCCGCGAGATCGAAGCGGAGCCGCGCGGGGTTTATTGCGGTGCGGTCGGCTATGTCGCGCGCGATGCAATGGCGTTCAACGTCGGCATCCGCACGCTCGTGCTGCGCGACGGCGTTGCGGAGATGGGCGTCGGCGGCGGGATCGTGTGGGATTCGGATGCCGCATCCGAATACGCGGAGTGTTTGTTGAAGGCGCGGTTCCTGACCGAAGCGGATGAACCGTTCCGCCTGATCGAGACGATACGATGGACGCCCGGTGAAGGGTTCCACTTGCTTGAGCGCCACCTCGATCGCTTGCGCGCGTCGAGCCGCTATTTCGGATTCGTGTTCGACGAGGCGGCGATCCGCCAAGCGCTGACCGCAGCTGTGGAAGCGCGCGAAGACTTACAGCGCGTGCGGCTGACGCTTGGGGTGCACGGCGACACGCAAATCGAGGCCGAAGCGTTTGAATTGCCCGAGGCCGATACGGTGTGGCGCTATGCGATCTCGGAGCGGCGCACCGACAGCGGCGATTGGCGGTTTCATCACAAGACGACGTTGCGCGCGCTCTATGACGAGGCGTTCGCGGCTGAGAGGACGGCAACGGGATGCGACGAGGTCGTGTTCTTGAACGAGCGCGGCGAGGTTGCCGAAGGCAGCCGCGCGAACATCTTCGTCGAGCGCGACGGCGTCTGGCTGACGCCGCCGTTGTCGTCGGGCGTGCTCGATGGGTGCCTGCGGCGCGAGTTGATCGAGAACGGACTGCGGCGCGTCGTCGAGCGCGTGTTGTTCCCCACCGATTTGGGGCGGGGAACTGTGTGGTTCGGCAATGCGTTGCGCGGTCTCATTCGTGCGCGAGCGATCGATGCACGTGTCGCAAGCTCAGTTGCCCTTGGTGCTTGAGGTGATCGAGGCGATCACTTCGGAGGCCATTTTGAATTGCGCCCCGCGGTTGGTGATGCCGTGGCGGCGGCGATCCAACCGAAGTCGGTGTAGACCGCCCAGACGTCGCCTGCTTCGTCTTGCGCCACAAGCAGACGCACGGGCCAGTCGAGACCGGCGTTCGGGTCGCGCGAGAGCTGCGTTCTCGATGCGAGGCGGCTATGGCGCCTCGGCGATTGCAGGCCTTGCGCCTATCGGCTAACCATCGCCGCTCGCGCGCTTGAGGGGTCCCGATGCTTCGCCGCCTTTACGACTGGGTGATCCGCCTGTCGGAGCACCCGAAGTCTCTGTGGGCGCTCGCGGCCGTGTCGTTCGTCGAGAGTTCGTTCTTTCCGATCCCGCCCGACATCATGCTGATCCCCATGGTGCTGGCGCAGCGCGAGCGCGCGTGGCTGATCGCGGGCGTGTGCACGGCGGCCTCGGTCGCCGGCGGATTCCTGGGTTATGCGATCGGCTATTTCTTCTTTGCGACGTTCGGGAAGTGGCTGATCGATTTCTACGGCCTGCAAGGCGGGTTCGCGCAGTTCCAGGAGCAGTTCAACGAATGGGGGTTATGGATCATCCTGATCAAAGGGATGACGCCGATCCCCTATAAGCTCGTCACGATCGCGAGCGGGGCCGCGCATTTCGATCTCGTGGTGTTCGGGGTCGCGTCGCTGGCGACGCGCGGCGTGCGGTTCTATCTCGTCGCGGGGCTGCTCTATGTTTTCGGCGAGCCGATCCGCACATTCATCGAGAAGCACCTGACGCTGGTGACGACCGCGTTCGTTGCGCTGATAATCGCGGGGTTCGTGGCGATTCGGTATTTGTGAGCCCCTCGCGCTTCCATCTTCCGGAAGGGGGAGGGGCGATTAGATGCGGATCACACCTTCCAAGTAAGGCGCGACTTTGCCTTTGATCAGGACGCGTTCGCCTTGCTCTTCGCAGATCAACGTGCCGCCGCGCGCGCTCATTTGGCGGGCGAGGAGTTTGGGTTTGCCGAGGCGCTTGGCCCAGAAGGGGACGAGGGCGGCGTGGGCGGCGCCGGTCACGGGATCCTCGGCGATGCCTTTGCCGGGAACGAAGAAGCGCGAGACGAAATCGAATCCGGTGTCGCCGCCGGCGGCGGTGATGATGACGCCCGTCTCGTCGAATTCTTCCAGCATGTCGGCGAGCATGCCGTCGGATTCGGCTTCCAGGATCTCGTCAGATGTGGCGAAGACGGCGAGCGGATAGTTCGCCTTGAAGACTTCGAGCGCTTCGAGGTTCAGCGCCTCTTCGAGGGCTTCCTTGAAATCTTCGGCTTCGGGATGCGGTTCGGCGCGATAGGCGGGGAGCGCCATGGCGAGGTAGCCGTCGGCCGCCTTCTCGACCGTCAGCACACCGCTCTTGGTCGAGAATTCCACGCGCGATAATTGCGGCTGCAAATGCGTCAGCACGACATAGGCGCTGGCGAGCGTGGCGTGACCGCAGAGCGGGATTTCCGCGGTCGGCGTGAACCAGCGCAGCTGATAGTGGCCGGCGCCCTTCGCCGCGTCGGGCACGAAGAACGCGGTTTCTGAGAGATTGTTCTCGGCAGCGATGTTCTGCATCAGATCGTCGTCGATCCACTTCGCGAGCGGCACGACGGCGGCGGGGTTGCCTTCGAACGCTTTGTCGGCGAATGCGTCGACCTGCCAGAGTTTCAGTTCCATGATCATTCCTCCGGGCGAACGGTGTGCGCGTGATTCAAGGGCCCGTGACCTTGGCCGAAACCGGGTGCGGTTTCCAGCGCGCGGCGCACGTAGAGGCGCGCACGGACAATCGAATCGATCGCGTTCAGGTCTTGAGCCAACCCCGCCGCGATGGCGGACGCAAGCGTGCAACCCGTGCCATGGGTGTGGCGCGTGTCGATGCGCGTATCGCTCCACTCCTGCGTGCCTTCGGGACCCGCATAGATGTCGATGACGCGCTCGCCCGGCAGATGGCCGCCTTTCAGCAAGACGGCTTTCGCGCCCAAATCGAGGAGCGGCGCGATCGCTTCGCGCATGGCCTGCAACGTCGCGATCTTGCGACCGGTCAATGCCTCCGCTTCGGGAAGGTTCGGCGTGATCAGGCTCGCGCGCGGCAGCAGGCGCGCCTTCATGGCGGTGATCGCGTCCTTGTCGACCAGCGCGGCACCACCCTTCGCGACCATCACGGGATCGACCACAAGGGGCACGTTCGGCGCTTCGCGTCTGAGCACGGAGAACACGGTGTCGATAATCTCGCCCGACGCCAACATCCCGGTCTTGATCACGTCGGCGCCGATGTCGCTCAGCACGGCGCCGATTTGCGCGACGACGAATTGGACGGGGATCGGGTGAATGGCGCTGACGCCCAACGTGTTTTGCACCGTGACCGCGGTGATCGCGGTCGCGGCGTAGGCGCCGAGCGCGGTGACGGTCTTGATGTCGGCTTGAATGCCCGCGCCGCCGCCGGAATCCGATCCGGCAACGATCAGGACGCGGCCGCGCAGGCGGGTGGGTTGCATGGCGGCAATCTAGTGCGCCGGCACGCGTGTGGCGAGGGGTGCGCGGAGGCGGCCCTCCATCCGTCGCACTCGCGCGCGACCCCTTCCCCCTCAAAAGGGGAAAGGGCAACGTTTACGCCGCGCAGGTTTTCTCGAGGACCTTGACGATGTCGCCGACGACCGTTTTCACGAGCTTTTCGTCGTCGCCTTCGGCCATCACGCGGATCAAGGGTTCCGTGCCGGATTTGCGGATGAGGAGGCGGCCCTTCGCGCCGAGGCGGGCTTCGCCGTCCTGGATGGCGGTCGCCACTTCCTGCGCTTCGAGCGGTTTGGCGCCGGCGCGGAAGCGGACGTTCTTCAGGATCTGCGGCAGCGGCTCGAAGAGATGCGTGGCTTCGCTCGCCTTCTGGCCGGTTTCGGCGATGACGGCCAGCACTTGAAGGGCTGCGATCAGGCCGTCGCCCGTGGTTGCGAAATCGCTGAGCACGATGTGGCCGGACTGTTCGCCGCCGATGTTGAAGCCGTGCTCGCGCATGTGCTCCACGACGTAGCGGTCGCCGACGGCGGTGCGCACGAGCTTCAAGGCCATCGCGTTCAGGTAGCGTTCGAGGCTCAGGTTCGACATGACGGTCGCGACGACGCCGCCACCCTTCAACGTTCCGGCCTTCGACCACGAGCGCGCGACGAGGGCCAGGATCTGGTCGCCGTCGATGATGTGGCCGCGTTCGTCGGCAAGCACGACGCGGTCGGCGTCGCCGTCGAGCGCGATGCCAAGATCGGCGCGCGCCTCCTTGACCTTGGCGCACATCGCGCCGGTCGCGGTCGAGCCGCATTCGCGGTTGATATTGAAGCCGTCGGGATCGACGCCGACCCTGATCACCTCGGCGCCGAGTTCCCACAACACCTCAGGCGCGACGCGGTAGGCGGCGCCGTTCGCGCAATCGAGCACGACGCGCAGGCCGTCGAGGCGCAGGTGCGCGGGGAAGGTGCGTTTGGCGAATTCGATGTAGCGGGCCTGGGCGTCGTCGATGCGCTTGGCGCGGCCGAGTTTCGAGGGCTCCGCGAGGCCTTGTTCGAGGCCGTTGTCGATCATGTGTTCGATCGCGGTCTCGACAGAGTCCGAAAGCTTGTAGCCGTCGGGGCCGAAGAGTTTGATGCCGTTGTCTTCGAAGCCGTTGTGCGAAGCGGAGATCATCACGCCCAGATCGGCGCGCAGCGAACGCGTCAGCATCGCGACGGCCGGCGTCGGCAGCGGACCGAACTGCAGCACGTCCATACCCACTGAGGTGAAGCCCGCGACGAGCGCGGTCTCGAGCATGTAGCCGGAGAGGCGCGTGTCCTTGCCGATCACGACGCGATGGCGGTGTTCGCCGCGCGTGAAATAGCGGCCCGCCGCCATGCCGACACGCAACGCCGTCTGCGCGGTCATCGGCGAGGTGTTCGCCTTGCCGCGAATACCGTCTGTTCCGAAGTATTTCCGGGTCATTCGTCCCCACCCCGCTTGAGGTCGTTTGTTGGGGGCGACAAATAGCACGAATACTTCAAGATTACCGACAGGATAGGCGAACGTTTCGTTCCTGAAATAAATCGTTAAGGTTTGCGGGCCCTCTGCAACGCGGACCACACGGCAAACGCGTGTTTGAATGCCTTTACATCGTGTGTTCGCAGGTAATCCGCACCCTGCGAGGCTGCGAAGAGTTCCGCGGCTAGGGTGGCCGGGCCGGCCTCGTTCACGTCCACGTCGGCGAGCTTGCGGATGAAGGATTTGCGGCTGACCGAGATCAAGAGCGGCAGGCGATAGCGCGTCTTGAGTTCGTCGAGCCGGCGCAGCACGGCGAGCGAGACCTGCGGGTCGCTGCCGAGGAAGAATCCCATGCCGGGATCGATGACCATGCGCGAGCGTGCGACGCCCGCGCCTTCGAGCGCCGCGAGGCGATCGTCGAAGAAGCGGAACAGGCTTTCGAAGATCGTCGTCGGGTTGGTGTCGAGGCGTTGCGCGCGGCCGCGCGGGGCGACGTTGTGCATGACGACGAGGCCGACATGCGAGCGCGCCAGCTCGTCATAGAGCGCGGCGTCGGGGAAGCCGTGGATGTCGTTCAGCCAATCGACGTGCTGCGCGATGGCCCAGCGCTGGGTCTCGGGCGCGAAGGTGTCGATCGAGATCGAAGCCTTGCGGGCCTTCAGTGCGCGGACGATGGGCGCGAGACGGTTGATCTCGTCATCCGGCGTTACGCGCTCGGCGTCGGGATTGCTCGCCGCGGCGCCGAGGTCGATCACATCGGCGCCGTCGTCCAGAAGTTTCGTGGCATGCGCAATGGCAGCACCGGCATCGAAGTACTTGCCGCCGTCGGAGAAGGAGTCCGTCGTCGCGTTCACGATGCCGAAGATGCGCGGTGGCGCCATTGTCGCCTCCTAACTCATTTGCACGTCAATGCCGGCAGCATCCAAGATCGCGCGCACAAAAGTAAAGCCCCCGCGCCAATCTCGCGCAGGGACCCTTGCCTGAACTTGAGCAGCGCTAAGCGCCGGCTTGCGGTTCCGGCGTCAAGCCGCCGCTGTCGCCGCGCGGGCGGCCGGCGATGGGCACCGACGAGGCCGGAGGCTTGGGTGTTAGCGTGTCTTCGGGCATCTCGCGCACGATCTTTTCGCCGCGCAGCACCGCTTTCACCTCGTCGCCCGAGAGCGTTTCGTGTTCAAGCAGTGCTTTGGCCAGCGCATGCAGCTCGTCGATGTGCTCGTGCAATATGCGGCGCGCGGTCTGCTCGCCGCCCTCGATGAGGCCGCGAATCTCACTGTCGACCAAGCGCGACGTCTCTTCGGAGATGTTCGTTGTCTGGGTGACGGAGTGCCCCAGGAACACTTCCTGCTCGTTCGCCGTATAGCGCACGCGGCCGAGTTTCTCGGACATGCCCCATTCCATGACCATCGCGCGGGCGAGGCGTGTCGCCTGCTGAATGTCGCTGGTCGCGCCGTTCGTGACGTTGTCCTCGCCGAAGATCGCGAGTTCGGCCTCGCGCCCGCCGAAGACAGAGGCGAGCTTCGACAGGCAGTATTGCTTGTTGTAGCTCAACCGATCGCGCTCAGGCAGGCTCATGGTCAAGCCCAGCGCGCGGCCGCGCGGGATTATCGTGACCTTGTGCAGCGGATCGTGGTTGGGCATGTGCATGCCGACGATCGCGTGGCCCGCTTCGTGATAGGCGGTCAGCTTCTTTTCTTCATCCGTCATGACCATCGAGCGGCGTTCGGCGCCCATCATGACCTTGTCCTTCGCCTCTTCGAATTCGCGCTGCGTCACCATGCGCTTGTTGCGGCGCGCGGCGAGCAAGGCCGCTTCGTTGACGAGGTTCGCGAGATCGGCGCCGGAGAAGCCGGGCGTGCCGCGCGCAATCGTATGTGGGTTCACGTCGGGCGCGATGGGCACCTTCTTCATGTGGACCTTGAGGATCTTCTCGCGGCCCATGATGTCGGGGTTCGGTACCACGATCTGGCGGTCGAAGCGGCCGGGGCGCAGCAACGCCGGGTCCAGAACGTCGGGACGGTTCGTCGCCGCGATTAAGATCACACCTTCGTTGGTGTCGAAACCGTCCATCTCCACCAGCAGCTGATTGAGCGTCTGTTCGCGCTCGTCGTTGCCGCCGCCGAGGCCTGCACCGCGATGGCGGCCGACGGCGTCGATTTCGTCGATGAAAATGATGCAGGGCGCGTTCTTCTTCGCCTGTTCGAACATGTCGCGCACGCGGCTCGCGCCGACGCCCACGAACATTTCGACGAAGTCGGAGCCCGAGATCGTGAAGAAGGGCACGTTCGCTTCGCCCGCGATTGCGCGCGCAAGAAGCGTCTTGCCCGTACCCGGCGGACCGACGAGGAGCGCGCCCTTCGGAATCTTGCCGCCCAAGCGCTGAAATTTTTGCGGATCGCGCAGGAATTCGACAATCTCCTGCAGGTCTTCCTTCGCTTCATCGATGCCGGCGACGTCGTCGAAGGTGACGCGGCCGTGGCGTTCGGTCAGAAGCTTGGCGCGGCTTTTGCCGAAGCCCATCGCCTTGCCGCCGCCCGACTGCATCTGGCGCATGAAGAAGACCCAGACGCCGACGAGAAGCAGCATCGGAAACCAGTTCACGATGATCGACAGAAGCGTCGGCGAATCGCTGTCGGGTTCGGCGTAGGAAACCTTCACGCCCTTCGCCGATAACGTTTGCGAGACGGTTTCGGTGTCCTTGGGTCCGGTCGAGGTGAATTCCTTGCCGCCGTCGCCGTATTTGCCGGTCAGTTTGTCGCCGTGGAACGTGACCTCGGCGATCTTACCGTCGTTGGCGTCGGTCAATACTTGCGAATAAGGAATATCGCTCGGGACCGCCGCGCGCTGCGTGGCGGGCGAGAGAAGATTGATCAGCGCCAGAACCAGCAAACCAACGATGATCCAAATGACGATGTTGCGCAGGTTGTTTTGGTTGTTCATGGAAAGTCTTGCCAGTTCCGCCTTGCCGATCGAGGGAGGGCGCCGGTTTGCGGCGCGTTGATACAGTCAGATAAGTGCCACGAGGCCCTTTCGCCAGCGCAAATGATACACTCCTTTGGTTCATGAGGCGTTTGCGGGCAAGCTTCCCTTAACCCGCCGTAAGGCGCGACAGGGCGACAAAACGGGCTGAAAAGCCGGTGCCGCCCGACTCGAAACCGAGCAAAGGCACAGCGGCCAAGTGACTGTCGCGCCAAAGCGCGGGGGCGCATGCGGCGATGCGATGCGGCTCCACGGGCGGCAGAATCGCCCCCTGCCCCGCCGCTTTGAGGCCCGGCGCGCCAAGCTGCCGCACGTCGGCGCCCTCACCTGCCGCCGAGGTCAGGGCGACGAGATAGCGGCGATCCCACAATCCGGACTCGCCGGGCTCCAGATGCAGCACGGGGTCTTCCTTGGCGAGGGCTGCTTCTTCGCGCGCGATCAACACGGTCTTGTCGTCGCGGTGCGCGAGGCGACAACCGCCGAGTGTGCGTCCCTTTGGTGTGGCCTTGTGCGAGACGAGCCAATCGAGGACGAGTTCGGTCTGCTCGAAGCGCGGGGGATATTCGCCGCCGCCCAAGGCTTCGATGAGGCGCGCGAGCGCGCGCAAGGCCACCTCGCGCGGCGCGGCGGCGAAGCTGGCGGGCTTTGCCAGCGCATAGCCCCAAGGCGAAAGCTCGGCGCCACCTTCGATGAGCGCGGCGACGTCGGCGTCGATCGCGGCGCGCGCGCGTCGCAGATGGGCGGCCGCGTCGGCGATACGCTGATGCGTGACGCCGGCCCTGGTCAGCGCCGGTGCGAGCTTGCGGATTTGAATGCGCGCGAAGCGGTCGTTCGCGTTGCTGGGATCTTCGATCCACTTCTGTTTTCGCGCGCTCAAGGTTGCGACCAGGCGCGCGTGCGAGAAGCCCAGCAAGGGCCGCGCGATCCAAGGCCCGGAGAATTCGGGCAGCGGATAGGGCGCGACCGGTGCCATGCCGCTCAAGCCGTCAAGGCCGCTGCCGCGCGCGAGGCGCAACAGGAAGGTCTCGGCCTGATCGTCTTGGGTGTGGCCGGTCAGAAGGACCTCGACGCCGCGGGCGCGCATGCGCTCTGCGATGAGGCGATAGCGCGCCTCGCGCGCGAGGGCCTGGATGTTCGTCGCCGGTTTGCGGCCGCTCCATACGAGCGTCTCGTGCGGGACGTTGTGTTTGCGCGCCCAGGTCGCCACGCGGGCTGCCTCGCGCGACGAGGCCGCACGCAAGCCGTGATCGACGGTGAGCGCGATGGGTGGCGCCGCGCGATGCGCCGTGCACCACGCAGCCGTGAGCAGCATCAGCGCGAGTGAGTCCGCGCCGCCCGAGACGGCGAGCGCGAACGGCGGCTTTACGTTGAGGCCTGCGAGCGCTGCTTCGAATTCGGCGGCCGCGATGGGGCGCGCGGTCTTATCCGGTGCATTTCGCCTCGGTCGCGCGTTTGGCCGCGCGGTCGAAGATCGCTTTGTTGGCGGCCGGGTATTTGCTCTTGATCGCGCCAAGCGTGGTGCAGCCTTCCTTCTTTTGGCCGAGCTCGAGCAGCGACAGGCCGAGCTTCAACATAGCGTCCGGTGCGCGCGCCGTCTTCGCATAGCTCTTGAGCACGCCAGCGAAAGCCTTGGCCGCGCCCTGGTAGTCCTTCTGCGTGAAGGCTATGTCGCCGACCCAATACTGCGCGGGACCCGCGAGCTCGTCGGCCGGGTTCGCGGCGACGAAGCCGCGGAAGGCGTTCTGCGCTTCCGGATACTGCGCGCGGCTCAACAGCTCCATCGCTGCGTCGTATTGCTGGCGCGGCGAGAGGCCGCCAGGCGCGGTCGATGAGAGCGAGTCGGCGGGCAAGGTCCCGAGCGTTCCGCCCTTGGGCGGCGGCACCAGATTGCCGCCGGTCAGCGGCTTGGGCCCGCCGGCCGGGGGAACGGCAACTTGCGGGCCGCCGGCGGGGCCGAGCGGTTTGGGCGCGGGCGCGATGGCGCTGTTCATTCCGGTCACAGGGCCCGGCACCATTTGGCCGGGGATCGCGGTCGCCGGCGCGCCGCCTTCGAGCGCTCCCAGACGGTAGTTCGATTCCTTGCGCGCGATGTCGAGTTGCTCGGTCAATTGCTTGACCTGGAACGTCAGCGTCTCGACCTGACCGCGCAGTTCGCGCAGCGATTGCTCCATGTCGTTGATTCGGGCACCGCCAGTGCCGACACCGCCCACGGGCCCACCGGCTTGGCCGCCGGATTCAGCCGGAGGATTGCCCTTGTAGACTTCGAACTGAAGCTCGCGCAGATCGCGCTCGACACGGTCGAGCTTGTCGGAGACGTCGTCGAGGTCCTCGGCGCGAACGGGCGCAAGCGCCAGCAGCACGGCGGCGGTGCCCGCGAGCCAGACGCGCTTGGCATGTTTCGTTGCGATCATGACTGAACTCCGCTCGCTCACCCCGGGGGCGCGGGACCCATGCGTGTGATGGCCCGGCGCGGTGACCAAATTGAGGCAGCGCGCGGTAAATGAAAAGGGGCGCGGAGGGCGCGCAACCTCAAAACATCGCCATGGCCAGGTCAAGCCCGGCCATGACGACTCCTAGCTTTTACGAACCCGCGCCTGCGGCGATGACGGAGTAGCCGCGGCGGTTTTGTTGCCAGCAGCTGTCGTCGGATTCGGTGCAGACCGGGCGTTCCTTGCCGTAGCTCTTGGTCTGGAGGCGCGCGGCATCGACGCCGAGCGAGACCAGGAATTCCTTCACGGCATAGGCGCGGCGGTCGCCGAGCGCCAAGTTATATTCGCGCGTGCCGCGTTCGTCGGCATGGCCTTCGACCATCAGCTTGACGGCCGGATATTGCTTCAGCCACGCGGCCTGCTTCTGCAGCACGGCTTGCGCGTCGGTGCGGACCGTGTGCTGATCGGTGTCGAAGAACACCGTGTCGCCGACATTGACGCGGAAATCGTCGGCCGAACCCGGCTTGATGCTGGACGTCGGCGCGGAGACCACCGGTGCCGGCGCTTCCTCCTTGGTCGACGAACATGCGGCCAGCAGCGACGCCGCCACCACAACCGCACCCAATTTCATTGCTGTCGCAACGCGAAACATCCCGCAAACTCCCTCACCCGTGACCCGAACCGCGCATGATAGGGGCCGTTGATTACGACTTTCCTGCGCAACTCTGCGCTACTGCGTTATCGGCGCGCAAGCGGAGCGTCAAGCACGCGCGCGGATTTTATGTCTAAATCCGCGTTAATCTGCGTGATGCTTGTCGCAATTCCTCAACGATTGAGCGGCGACCACGCGGGATCCGACGCTTCGCCGGGCGTGATGACTTTGCGCTCGTTGCGGCCGGTCAGATCGATCGACCAGATCGACGAACCGCCGCCCACGCCGCCCCGACCAGGGGTTGTGCGCGTGAAAAGAATCACCCGGCCGTTCGGCGACCATGTGGGACCTTCGTCAGAGAAGCTCTGCGTCAAGATGCGCTCGCCCGTGCCGTCGGGGCGCATGACGCCGATCGCAAAGGTTTGGCCGAACTGCTTCGTGAAGGCGACGAGGTCGCCGCGCGGGCTCCAGACAGGCGTCGTGTAGCGGCCCTGGCCGAAGCTGACGCGCTGCTGATTCGAGCCGTCGGCGTTCATGACGTAGATTTGCGGGCTGCCGCCGCGATCCGAGTTGAAGACGATGCGCGAACCGTCCGGCGCGAAGGACGGCGAGGTGTCGATGCCGGGGTCCTGCGTCAGGCGCACAGGGCGGCGCGAGCGCAAGTCGGCGAAATAAACGTCGACGTTGTTGTCGCGCGAATAGGAGAAGATCACGCGGTTGCCGTCGGGGGCGAAACGCGGGGCGAAGGTCATGCCGGCGTACTGGCCGATGACTTCACGCTGGCCGGTCTGCAGGTCGAAGACGAACACCGACGGGGTCTGGCGTTCGTACGACATGTAGGTGATCGCCTGCGTCGTCGGCGAGAAGCGCGGCGAGAGCACGATGTAGTCGCCGCCCGTGAGGAACGACGGGTTGGCGCCGTCCTGATCCATGATCGAGAGGCGGTAGCGGCGCTTGGTCTTGGGGCCCGACTCCGCGACGAAAACGATGCGCGTGTCGAAATAGCCCTTCTCGCCCGTCAGGCGTTCGTAGATTGCGTCGGCGATGAGGTGACCCAAGCGGCGCCAGTTTTCCGCCGTCGTCGAGAAGGTGAGGCCCACCATCTGGTTCTCGGCGAAGATATCCCAGAGGCGGAAGTCGACTTTGAGCTGGCCGTCGGGGAGCAGCGTCGCCTGCCCCGTCACGAGGCCTTGCGCGTTGATGACGCGCCAATCGCCGAAACGCGGGATGGCGCCGAAGTTCGTGATCTTCTCGATGAAGGAGTGGGGGTCGAGCGGCTGGAAGAGGCCCGAGCGTTCGAGATCGCCGCGCACGACGCCCGCGATTTGCGTCGCCGTCTGCTGGTCGCGCGGATTGCCGCCCATGAAGTCCACGATCGCGATCGGGATCGGCTGCACGACGCCTTTGTTCAGATCGATCTCAAGGGCGGCGTAAGCGGGCGCAGCGGCGAACGCGGACAATGCCAGTGCAACCACAGCCACGACGGCACGCGAAAATGCGTTCGATCCGATCTTCTTCATAGTGACCTCTTCTCGAATTCCTTGGCGTCAATAACCCGACATCTCGCGCGGATCGAAGGTGATCGTGATCTCGTTCCAGGTCGCGTATTTCTCGGGGGGCAACTGATAGGGGCCGCAGATGTGAACCGCGCGAATAGCCGAATCCGCGGCGGCGCGGAAGTAGGGATCGCCAAGGCGACCCTGGTCAAGCAATTGCGGCGGCGATGCGACGGTTCCGTCCTCGTTCAGGAACACCTTGACCCGCAGCACCAATGCGGCGGGATCCGGCGCGCCGACGGGCACGTTCCAGCACTTCTCCATCTGCGATCTGAGCGCGTCGATTTCACTCATGGTCATCGCGGTCTGGGCGCCGGCGCCGGGCGTCGAACGCATCGCCTGTTTCGAGGGCGCGGGCGTGTCGGGCTTCTGTTGCTGCTTCTCGACGTTCTTCAGCGCCTTCTCGATGTCCGCGACGTTGAACTCGGGCTGCTTCGGTTCAGGCTTCGGCTTCATGCGCGGCGCCGGCAACATCGCGTAGCGCGGCTGGGGCGGCGTCACCTTCGTGTCGGGCGGCGGAGGCGGCGTGGGCGTCGGCTCGGGTTCGATTGCGACCTCGGGGGGCGGCGGCGGTGGCGGCGGCTCGAAGGCTTGCGGCTGAGGCTCAGGAATCGGCACCGGAATGGGCGCAGGCTCGGCCGCCTTTTCCTCGCGTGCGACGTTGGTCTCATCCGCCACGGTCAGGATGTCGACCGGAATAATGTCGGCCGGCAAGGCGATGGGCGGGGCGATGTACGGCCAGACAATGACCGTCATCGCCAGAGCGGTGACGTGCAGAATCGCCGAGACGCCAGCGGCCCCCGCGAGCGAATCCGATTCAATTGCTCTTCGGCTTCTTGCTCTGTTCACGCTTGGGCTCTGTCACGAGGCCGATGCGCCGGAAGCCCGCCGCATTCAATTCGCCCATCACTTGCATCACCGTGCCGTAGTCGACCGCCTTGTCGCCGCGCACGAAGATGCGCTGGTCGTAACCGTTCTCGGCGATCGCGGTCAGGCGCGGGACGAGTTCGTCGACCGAGACCTGGGTTTCCTGAAGGAAGATTTTTCCGTCCTTCTCCACCGTGATCGTCAGCGGCTCCTTGTCCTGGCTCAAGAGCTTCGCGCGCGACTTCGGCAAATCGACGGCAACGCCGGCGGTGAGGAGCGGCGCGGTCACCATGAAGATGATCAGGAGCACGAGCATCACGTCGACCATCGGCGTGATGTTGATGTCGGACAGCGGACGCAGTCGGCCGCGCCACGACCTGCGGCTGCGGCCGTTGCCGTTGGCGCCGCCCGCCATCAGCGTGCCTTCTCGTCAAGCTGGCGCGACAGGATCGAGGCGAATTCATCCGAGAACGCCTCAAGCCGTGCGGCGATGCGCCCGACGGAATCCGACAGGTGGTTATAGGCGACGGAGGCCGGGATCGCGGCGAGGAGGCCCATGGCGGTCGCGAACAACGCTTCGGCGATGCCGGGGGCGACGACCGCGAGCGAGGTGTCGTGGCTCGCCGCGATTTGGCGGAAGGAATTCATGATGCCCCACACCGTGCCGAAGAGGCCGATGAAGGTCGCGTTGACGCCGACGGTGGCCAGGAAGCCCAGCGAGGATTCCAGGCGCGTGATCTCGCGCCCGATGGTCACGTTCATGACTTTGTGAATGCGATCCTTGACGCTGGGCAACAGGCCGGTGGTGACGGGACCCGATTCGAAGCTGCGCTTCCATTCGCGCATCGCCGCCACGAAGACATGCGCCATCGGGTGGTTTTCGTTGCGCGCGGCCAACGTCGCGTAAAGATCGTCGAGCGAGCGGCCCGACCAGAACACCTGCTCGAAGCGCTCGGCCTGGCGGCGCACGCTGCCCACGCGCATCCATTTGCCGAAGATGATCGCCCACGACCAGAACGAGGCGAGCAGAAGGACGCCCATCACGCCTTTGACGACGATGTCGGCCTTCATGAAGAGGGCGACCGGCGACATGTCGAGGCCGGTGGGGGCCGATTGGTCGCCCGTGGGTATGACGTTGATGGGCTCCAGCGGCGCGGCCGAGGGCGGCGGGCCCAACGGTGCCGCTTCGGGGGCCTGGAGGCTCGCGCCGAAATGGGTCAGATGATCGGCGAACGCCAAAAGCGGCTTTGCGAACGCCGCCGCATCGTGGACGAGTGCGAGCGCGAAAACTTCCATGGACTTTGCTCTTCCCCTCGAAACGCCGCGCCCGGCAATTCACCCAAGGCCTTGGTGCGCCTCGGGAAATTCGCGCGACTAGAACCGTTCAACGTGTCGAAATTTGGGCGCAAGACCACGCGCGAAGGGCACAACGCCGCGCCCCGGACCCAAACCCGCGGGTCCTTCCCTAACCCGAACGGGGGCCAAGGCCAAGTCCGGGCTGCGGTTTGTGACGGAGACTTCACGCCAGTAGCCTTGGCAAATGCACGGAAAACTTGCGGGCGCGACGGTGCACGCGCATCGTCCGCGGCATCACAGGATTACGGAGATGTCATGCGGCGCGTCGTTGCAATATTCGGCCTGATGCTCGCGATCGGCAGCGCGAATGCGACGACGGGCGCGCCGACCGTCGCAGCGGCGCTCGCAGGCACGTGGTCGTTCGACGGCACGTGCGCGAGCGGCGACGGCATGACCCTGCGAGCCGACGGCAAGGCGAGCTACGACGAATGGGGCGAAGGATTGTGGGCTCTCGCCGAGAAGGGCGCGCGCATCGTCATCATCGCCGAAGACATCAGCGAGGAAGTGGATCGGCGGAAGGTGGCGGAGCTCGTCGAGTTTCGCATCGCGTCGCGCGGCGGCAACAAGATGGCGCTCGTGCGGCTGTCGGACGGCGTGAAGATCGACGCGGTGAAATGCCCGGCGCAGTGAGGACCGGTGCGCCGCATGTGCTGCCTCCCCTTTAAGGGTCATGGTCCGCGGCGACGTAGCTCAATCCAAGAACGGCCCGAGCTTCACGCGCACGTCCTCGGGGATGCGGCGGGGCTTGCCGGTCATGGTGATGATGGCGGCTTCGATTTTTGCCGTCACCAGATCCACGCCTGCGCGCTTCACCCATTGTTCGCCGGTCATGCGGGCGCCGGTCAGCGTGCGGTAGCGGGTGTGGACTTCGAGGTCTTCGTCGAGGCGGGCGGGCTTGACGTAGTCGATCTCGATGCGCCGGATCGTCCAGGCGATCGGTTCGTCGTTCGCCAGCATCACCATGTGGTGGATGCCGGCGAGGCGGAGGAATTCCGAACGGCCGCGTTCCATGAAGCGCAGATAGTTGGCGTGATAGACGATGCCGGAGACGTCGGTATCTTCGTAGTAGACGCGCACGGGCAGGATGTGGGTCTTGCCGTCGAAGCGGCCCATATGCGCCTTAGACATCCGCGTCCTCGTCGCGCGCGGCGTCGAAGAGCGATTGTTGCGCGATCGTCTTCGGCGCTGTGAGGCCCAGATGCGTATAGGCGAGGCCTGCCGCCATGCGGCCGCGCGGGGTGCGTTGGACGAAGCCTTCCTGCAGCAGATAAGGCTCGATGATTTCTTCGAGGGCGTCGCGCGGTTCGCCCAAGGCGGCCGACAATGTTTCGACGCCGACGGGGCCGCCGCCGTAATTTTCCACGATGATCTTCATGTAACGGCGGTCGAAAGCGTCGAGGCCGCGCTTATCGACCTCCAAGCGCGTGAGCGCTTCGTCGGCGGCTTCGGCGTCGACGCGCGGCATCTTCGCGACGGCCGCGAAGTCGCGAATGCGGCGCAGGAGGCGCCCGGCGATGCGGGGCGTGCCGCGCGATCTGGCCGCGATTTCGCGCGCGGCCTCCGGCGTGAGCGGGAGGTGGAGAATGCGGGCGCCGCGGGTGACGATCTCGATCAGGTCTTCGACTTTGTAGAACTCGAGCCGCAGAGGGATGCCGAAGCGGTCGCGCAAGGGCTTCGTGATCATGCCCGAGCGCGTCGTCGCACCGACGAGCGTGAAGGGGGCGAGGTCGATCTTCACCGAGCGCGCGGCGGGGCCCTCGCCGATGATGAGGTCGAGCTGAAAATCCTCCATCGCGGGGTAGAGGATTTCCTCGACCGCGGGGTTCAAGCGATGGATCTCGTCGATGAAGAGGACGTCGCGGGCTTGCAGGTTGGTGAGGAGCGCCGCGAGGTCGCCGGCGCGGGCGATCACCGGGCCCGACGTCGAGCGGAAATTGACGCCGAGTTCGCGCGCGACGATCTGGGCCATCGTCGTTTTGCCGAGACCGGGGGGGCCGGAGAGCAGCACGTGGTCGAGCGCCTCGTTGCGGCCGCGCGCGGCGTCGATGAAGACCTTTAGGTTTGCGCGCGCTTGGTCCTGGCCGATGAATTCGGCGAGGGTCAGCGGGCGGAGGGAGGTTTCTCCCGTGTCGTCCTCGCGCGTCTCGGGTGTGACGAGGCGATTGGGCTTGGTCATCGCATCACCTTACGCCGCGCTCGACAATGCGCGCAGGCCTTCGCGGATGAGGGCTTGGAGCGGAATCTCTTTGCCTTCGCGGGCGACGACGGCGGCGATGGCTTGGCTGGCTTGGGCTTGGTTGTAGCCCAGGTTCACCAGAGCAGAGACTGC
Organism: Micropepsaceae bacterium; assembly: GCA_041477875.1. Lineage (GTDB taxonomy): Bacteria > Pseudomonadota > Alphaproteobacteria > Micropepsales > Micropepsaceae > SZUA-430. Next base: position 30,253 of record JBGOVA010000009.1, read on the forward strand.
CTCGGCGGCGGCGCCTTGTGGTCTTGTGAAGCCGATGATTGCGCCCTCGCCTCTTGCGATGTGCAGAGGCGCGGAGATGGCGGCGGCTTTGTCTTTGAGTTCGGCGACGATACGTTGCGCCAATTTCGGGCCGACGCCTTGCGCGCGGCCGACTTGGGCTTTGTCTTCGAAGGCGACCGCGCGCGCCAAGTCCGAAACGTTCAGTGCGCTGAGGATCGACAAAGCGACCTTGGCGCCGACGCCTTGCACGGTTTGCAAGAGGCGAAACCATTCGCGTTCTTCGCTGGTCGTGAAGCCGAAGAGTTTGATCTGGTCCTCGCGCAGGTGGGTTTCGACGAAGAGCGAGGCGCGGGTGCCGGGCTGGCCCAAGCTCGACAACACGCGCGCGGCGCAGTGCACGACGTAGCCGACGCCGCCCACGTCGATGACCGCAAAGTCGGTGCCGATCTCGTCAATCGTGCCGGTGAGCTTGCCGATCATTTCGCCCTCGCCATCAGTTGCGCCATGCGCCCGTTCGACTCCGCGAAATGCGCGTGAGTGATTGCCACTGCGAGCGCGTCGGCGGCGTCGGGGCTTTCGGCGCATGACAACGGCAATAAGACTTTCACCATCGCGTGCACCTGCTCCTTCTCCGCGTGGCCGACGCCGACGACCGATTTCTTCACCTGGTTGGGCGCGTACTCGGCGACCTCCAACCCTGCCTGAGCGGGGACGAGGAGCGCAATCGCGCGCGCCTGGCCCAGCTTCAACGTCGCGACCGGGTCCTTGTTGACGAAGGTCTGTTCGACCGCGGCGACGTCGGGGCGATGGGCGCGGATGATGGCGAGGATGCCGTCGTGGAGCTGCACCAAGCGTTCGGCCAGCGCCATGTCGGAATGCGACGTCACCACGCCGCAGCCGATGTAGCTGAGCTTGTTGCCCGTCAGCCCAATCACACCCCAACCCGTGCGGCGCAGGCCGGGGTCGAGGCCCAAAATGCGTGTCGAGGCGGCGGGGGGCATGACGCGCTTGTACTCTATCTGTTCCACCCCATCCATAGCGCGATTCGGTGACGGGCGATGCTGGCGCGCGTGCATCTAACGGCGGAAAATGCGCGCCGCGATTTAAGGAAAAGCCCCGTGCGCGCAGCGATGACCGCGGTTCTAGTCGGCGTATCCACTTTTCTCAGCACGCCGGCCCGCGCGGTCCAGGTGCGCGAATGCGATGAGACGGCTCACGCGCAGTCGATCATGGAGCCGTGGGAGAAGAACACGAAGAGCTTCTACGACGGCCAGGTGCGCGTGGTGCTGATGGATACGGGCGGGGAGCCCGTGTGCTGCAGTGCGCATCTTCTGATTCTGGCGCCCGACAAGAGCGACGAGATGGGCGGGCGGTTGTGCCGGCTCGTCGGCGATCACGATGCGCTGGGGTTTGCCGGCATCGACTTCGCGCGGCTTACCACGCGGTACGACGCGGGACGCGGGTTGCTGATTTCGTTTCCCTATCAGCTTTATGTCGATGGGATCAGCAATCGCACGGGCGTCGCGCGCGTGCGGGTGAATCTGGAGCGCGGGACAGTCAGCGCGGAGTGACGAGCGTTCATGCGCAGGTGCGCGAGATACGGTGACATCATCGCTCGCGTACGGAGCGAAGACGCGCGCAGCCGTCGCGCGGCAAGTGTTTCGTCGTTGCGGCCAGCGCGCGGCCGATCGCCCACGCGTTCCTACCCGTAGAACTGCCGCACCTCTACTTCACAATATGCGTAACTATTTTCCTTACACGCGCTTTTACCAGATGACGCGCACGTCATTCTTTGCGAACTCAAGTAAACCCAATCTCTTTTTCTTGGAAAGTACTACGATGAAAACAAGCCCGTGCTCTCGCGGGCGACAAAATGGGGAGACAGCCACAAATGAAATCACTGTTGCTTCTATCGGCCGCGTTCGCGCTGAGCGCGACAGCCGCCAACGCGGAGACGTTCACGATCACGGGCAAGAGCCAGCCCGTCACTCAAGTCGCAGCGCCGGGTCCGATGGGCAAGCCGGTGAGCGGCGGGTCGGTGAAAATCGAAACGGACGTCACTTGGGCGTCGGGCGTGAAAGAGCACTCGACCGGCGACTGCATCGGCTGGTCCGCGCCGCCGGCGAGCGGCTTTACCAGCCAAGGCATCTGCTCGAGCGCCAGCGCCGAGGGAAAGTCGTCGCTCGTGTTTTCATGCATAACGGCGAACGACAAGAACACCGAAAACGATTGCTGGGGGCGCCTGAGCTATTCGGAAGGCAAGAACAAGGACAAGACCGCGACCGTGTCGTGGCACGGCAAGCAGAATGCCGACGGCAAGGGCGGCACGGCCGTCGGCGCCGGAAACATGAACTGAGTTCCGCCAAACACAAATGACGCGCGCGTAAGCGCGCGCGTCACTCTCTCAAGCGTGCAATCAATAACCGTCGTAGTAGCGGTCGCGATAGCGGCGGTGGCGGCAGCCGTCGCGCGCGATCGCGTTGCCGGCGATGCTGCCGACGATGACGCCCGCGGCCGTCTCGGGCCCGCGATGGCGACCGCCGACGCTGTTGCCGATGATGCCGCCGAGCACGCCGCCGATGATCGCGCCCGCCGCGCCGTTGCCGCGGCAGCGGCGGCGGCCATCGTTATAGCGATAGTCGTATTGCGGGCCGTAGCCCGGACCGTATCCCTGGGCGTAGCCCGGACCGTAACCCGGGCCGTAGCCGGGGCCGGGGCCGTAGCCGGGACCGTAACCCGGGCCGTAGCCCTGATTGTACGGACCGGGACCGTACGGACCTTGCGCATAAGGCTGCGCGTAGGGGCCGTAGTCGCCTTCATACTGCGGACCATAGGGGCCTTGATCGTTGTAGCCCGGCCCGTAGCCATTGTTGTGACGCGCCAAGGCGGGGGCCGCACTCGCCACGAACAACGCCGCCGCAGCGGCGGCCGATACAAGTACCTTCATCATTTTCGTCTCCCAGGGGCTGGAGGTTCCAGTGGAACCGCGGACCAGCCCTGACTTACGAGACGCCTATGATCCTTATCGCCTGAACGATGCATGAATGAAGCGGCAGCGGCCGTGGCCGCTGCCGCTTGCGCCAGGCGCGCGCGCTCGGTCAGCGGCGATGGCCGCCACGATGACCGCCGTTCCTGTTTCCGTGGCCGCCACCCCAGTTTCCGTGACCGCCCCAATTGCCGTGGCCGTGTCCGAAGTGGTGGCGATGGCCGCCGAAATTGTCGAAGCCGAAGAAGAGGCCCGGGTAGTAGCCACCGTTGTAATAAGGGCCGTCGGCGTAGTCGTCATCGTAATAGTCGTCGTAATAACCGCCATAGTAGCGATCGCAGTAGTACGCGTATCTGTGGCGATACCACGGATCGCGACAATAGTTGCGATAAGGATCGGCGTAGCCATAGGACGGGCCAGCGTAACCATAAGGCCCGCCGACATAGACGCCGAAGCTGGCGCGCGCCGAGGCCGGCTGCGACACGCCGATGGCGGCCGCCGCCAACATGCCGGCGGCTAGAAGCAGAGACGCCAAAGTCTTCATGGGTATGCTCCTGTTGCTCGAGCCCCCAAGGTTCTGCGGAACCTCATGGATATAACGCATCAAACGGGCGGAGGTAGCGGACAGGCGGCGGCCTGCGGCGAAAAATCTCGCGCGGGCGCGGCCTGGACCCCGAGGGTTCAACAAGCGGCGCGCGTGATAGGTTCGCCGCCCACACGAAACGAGGTGACGAGATGAGGCCTTTGCGTTTTCCCAACAGCGCGTTCTTCGCGGCGGCGGCGATCGCGCTTGCACCGGCTTTGCGGGCGGAGAATTGGGTCGACACGCGCCACACGACCGAGGTCGACGTCGACAGCATCGACCGGGAGGCCGACGGGCTCGTCTATTACATGGAGCGCTACAAGTACGAAACCGACCTGCCGCCCGCGCGCGCGGCCGTCGATTGCCGCAACCGCGTTTCGTATTCGTCGTATTCGATCCAATACGAGCCCGATTGGCGGTCGAAGGGCGTGAAGGTCACGCCCGGCACGATGGGGGCGGAGCTGCTCGACTTCGTGTGCACGCGGGTGAAGTGAGGGGTGGTGAAAAGGCGCCACGTACCGCGCCGTTCAACGATCGGGGACGGGTTTTCCATCGTTTCGAGCGGTCAGCCTTGCGCCAGCAACGCGTGCGGGAGCGCTGCGGCGTTCGCTTTGACTCAGATCAAAGCGCGCGGCGCGCGATCGGCGTTGCCTGGATTTCGTGTCGGCAGCATGCGAGTCGAGACGGCAAAGCCGCCGCTCCGCTGCACCTTAGAGGCACAGGAGTGAAGCCCATGGCACATTGCAGCTCGATCACCAACCAGAACGCGCTGGCGCCAACGATCGTGCGGACGATCCACGAGGCCTTCGACGACGCCGTCAAGACGCTTGAGACGCATCGCGGCCCGTGCTCGCGGCATGCTTCGGAGCGCATGCGCTCAGCCGTCGCGCGGCGCATCGTGGACTTGGCCAAGCACGGCGAGTGCGACTTCGGCCGCCTGCGCAACGGCGCGCTCGACGCGCTTTACTTCGCGGCCTAGGACGAGAGCAGCGCACGCAGCCGTGCATGCGGGTCGTTGACGATGCGGCTTTGGGTATCGAAGCGCATCGTCGCGCGCGTCGCGGTGTCGTAGCGCGGCCAGTGGGGCAGTTGCGGCGTGCTCGGGTCGCCCGAGCGGGCGAAGGCGATCCACGACGACGACATGGTCGCGGCCATCATGCGCGCGTCCTCGCCCGTGCCCACCATCGAGGGCGCGAGGTCGATGTTGTCGAAGACGAGCGGCAGGTCGCCGACATGCGGCGAGCGCCACTTGCCACCGTCCACCGGCGTGCGCCATTCGGTGACGTACATGTAGACGGGGGCGGGTTGGGCCGCCTTGCGCTCGGCTTGGGCGATCGCGCGCAGGCGAGAGCGTGCGTCGGACGTGATTTGGAAGAAGATGTCGCTCGCCGTCGCGTCCGGCTCCTCCGCGCGCGCGGCCTCGATCAACGCTTCGACACGCGCGGGCGGTCCGAAGGACGCGAGTTTTGCGCGTAAGGTCGGCTCGTCGAGATGGAAGTTTTCCTCGTCCGGCAAGAGCAGCGTCGTTTCGGCGCCGGCGGTGCCGATCAGGAGCGGGATCGCGGCGCTTTGCGCCGGTGCTACGGGATCGAAGGGATGCGCCGGCAGCGAGGCGTCGTCGATAACGGGGCCGAAGGAAACGGCCGGCGTCGCGAACAACGCCTCACGCGCTGCGACGAGGGTCGGCGCGGGAATCGTGGCGAGCTTCGCCGCGTCGCCCGGTGCGAGGCCGAGTTGTTTCAGGAAGGCGCCGGCGCTTTGCGTCGCTTCCTCGCGCGTTGCGGCGCGCAGCGTCGCGCCGCTTTGCACGATGGCGCGGTGGAAGAGGCCTTTGGCCTCCGGCATCGCCATCAAAGTGCCGATCTTCTTGCCGCCGCCCGAGGCGCCGAAGAGCGTGACGCACGCGGGGTCGCCGCCGAAGACCTCGATGGTGTCCTGGATCCATTGGAGTGCCGCGATGATATCGCGCTGGCCTACATTGGCGTCCGCGCCGATGCCGGCGCCGCCGAGGTCGCCGAGGTCGCCGAGGTAGAGATAGCCGAAGACGTTGAGACGATGCGTGATCGTGACCACCACGACATCGCCGCGGCTGGCCAGGCGCGTGCCGTCGTACCAGTTCGCCGACCCCGAGCCACCGCCCTCGAACCCGCCGCCGTGGAGCCAGACCATCACCGGGCGCTTGCGGCTGGCGGTTGCCTCCGGGGTCCAGATGTTGAGCGTCAGACAGTTCTCGTCCATCGGGCCCGGCGTCTTGTAGGAGGCTAGCAAGCCGGTGCCGGTGTTCGAATCCTGGGGACACTGTGGGCCCCATGTAAGTGCTTCGCGGACGCCGGTCCAGGGCGGGAACGGTGCGGGGGCGCGGAAGCGAACGGGTTGCCATGCGTAGGGCACGCCCCTGAAGCTCGTGACATACCCGTCCCACGCGCCGCGCAGCTTGCCGGCGGTGGTTTCAACAACAGGATAAAGCGGCGGCGCGGGCATCGGGCGCATGTTAGCCATGAGTGGGCGCGTCGTGGCGGCAAGGGTTGCGCCTGTGATGCCGAGGCGTAGCGCGTTGCGTCGAGAAAGATGCCTCAACAATTCGTCCTCCTTCCGCCCGCGCGATCCTACGCCGTCAGTTTCGCCATCGTGGCGTCGGACATTTCGAAGTTGGCGGTGACGGTTTGGACGTCGTCGTGGTCGTCTAGGGCTTCGATCAGTTTGACGAGCGTCTCGGCGGCCTCGCCTTCGACCGGCACGCCGGTTTGCGGGCGCCAGACGAATTTCGCGCTTGCGGGTGGGCCGAAGCGTTTTTCGAGCGCGCGCGCGACTTCGATGAGGTTTTCCGGCGCGCAGAACAGGTCGTGGGTTTGATCCGTAGACTGACAATCGTCGGCGCCGGCCTCGATCGCGGCGTCGAGCATGGCCTCCGCGCTCGCGGCGCTCGCGGGATATTGGATCTGCCCCAAGCGGTCGAACATGTAGGCGACGGTTTCGCCGGACTGGCCGCCGTATTTCGAGAACAGCGAGCGCACGTCGCTGGCCGTGCGGTTGCGGTTGTCGGTCAGGGCCTCGACGATGAGCGCGACGCCGCCGGGGCCACGGCCTTCGTAGCGGACCTCTTCGTAGTTCGTGGCGTCGGCGCCTTGCGCCTTCTTGATCGCGCGTTCGATCGAATCGCGCGGCATGCTTTCCTTGCGCGCGGCGATGACGGCGGCGCGCAGTTTGGCGTTGTGTTCCGGGTCGGGAAGGCCCGACTTGGCTGCGACCGTGATTTCGCGCCCGAGTTTCGAGAACAGCTTCGAGCGCTTGGCGTCCTGCGCGCCCTTACGGAACATGATGTTCTTGAACTGACTGTGGCCGGCCATGCTTATGTTTCTCGTGGATTGGGCCGCTGATAAACCTCAAGCCGGGGGCTTGAGGCAAGAGGGCGTCAGGCCTCAGGCATCGTCGGCTTGAGGCGCCCACCCAAGCGCACCGGCTCTATGCGTTTGGCGAGGCCGGTCGCATCGTCGGTCTCGACGAAGACGCCGCACACGGTCGCCGGGCCTTGCGCGGGTTGCATGCGGCCGGTCGAGAGTTTGCGCACGAAGCGGGTGATGGGCTCGGTTTTTTCCATGCCGATGACGCTGTCGTAGTCGGCGCAGGCGCCGGCGTCGGTTTGGTACGCCGTGCCGCCGGGGAGGATTTGCGCGTCGGCGGTGGGCACGTGGCTGTGGGTGCCGACGACGAAGCTCGCGCGGGCGTCGCAGTAGTGGCCCATCGCCATTTTCTCCGACGTCGCTTCGGCGTGCATGTCGACGATGGCGGCGTCGCAGCCCCAAGCCAAGCGGCAATCCTCCAACTCGCGATCGACGGCGGCGAACGGGTCGTCGATCGCGTCCATGAAGGTGCGGCCCATCGCGTTGATCACGAGCACGCGTTTACCGCTTTGCGTTTCGTAGAGGCCCACGCCCCTGCCCGGCACGCCCTTGGGATAGTTCACGGGACGCAGGAGGCGGCGTTCGCTGTCATAGACACTGACTTGGTCGCGCTGATCGAAGGCGTGGTTGCCGGTCGAGATGCAATCGACGCCGGCTTGGAAGAGCGACTGGCAGATTTCTTCGTTGATGCCGAAACCGCCAGCCGCGTTCTCGCCGTTCACGATGACGAAATCGAGCGCGAGAGTCTTGCGCAAGGACGGCACGGCTTCGGTGACGCCGATGCGCCCGGATCTGCCGACGATGTCGCCGAGAAACAAAATACGCATCAGTCCCTTTCGAAGCGGATCACGCGTTCCTCGGTCACAACCGCGTCGAGCGGTTCGTCGGTTGGTTCGCGGGGAAGCTCTTCCACTTCCTGGCCCGCAAACGCAATGCCGATCGCGCGGATGGTGCGCTTTGGGCGGTGGTGCGCCAAGTAGCGATCGTAATAGCCGCCGCCATAGCCCAGGCGGTAACCATCGCGGTCGTAGGCGAGGACCGGGACCAGAACGAGATCGGGGCGGCGTTCGCGCGCCTTGGCGTCGGGTTCGGGGATGTTGAAGCGGCCGACGACGAGCGGGTCGCCGGGTTTCCAGGCGCGGAAAACGAGCTTGTCCTCTTGCGTTTGCGGCAGGCAGAGATCGTGGCCCTGGTTTGCGAGTGCCGCCATCAGCGGGAAGGGATCCGCCTCGCCGCGCACGGCGGCGTATCCCGCGATGACCGCGCCCTTCACGAACACGAAGTCACCCAGCACGCGGCGCGCGATCATGAGCGCGGCCTTCGGACCCGCCGCCTCCGCCGCGCGATCGCGTTGCACAATCGCCTGATGGCGGAGGGCGGCTTTGGTGTCGGCGGGGGTCTCGGTCAATTCGCTGAGTCCGTCATCTCCCACAACATTGCCCTTCCTCCCCTTGAGGGGGAAGCGCAAGCAATTTGTTGGGAATGAAGGTGGACGGGACCGCCAACGCCGTCGAAGGGTGGATCCTCAGTGGCCTGCTTACGCAGGTGGGCGCCGTGTGACCAAGACCACGGTCCAGGCCAGGGACAGCTCCCTAGAGGTATCATTAAGGCCCCTGGGCATCCTGATTTCAAACGCGCGAGGCAGTACCCGTCCGACGCCTAAGGTAAGGTCAGCCGAGGCGTCCGGCAATGTCTTCCATGCGGCGCGCGGCCGTTTCCAGGATGCCGGCGAACTTATCTTCGTCGAATGTGGCGCCGTTCACGTGTTTCGCCTTCGGCGTCGCGGCGGGTTTCAGGCTGTCATCCTTAAGCCCTGCCAGTTCCTCCTCGACCTCGGCGATGCGTTCGTGCGCGAGCGTCAGGTCGTCGGCGAGCGTCAAGCCGGCCATCAAGAGCAGGCGCGCATCGTCCGCTTGACCGACGTCGGGCGCGAGTTCGGCGATGCGGTTGTCGATTTGGGCCGCGAGTTCCGACAGGTGCTGTTCCTCGCCGTCGTCGCAGGCGAGCGTGTAGTTGCGGTTGTTGACGATGACCGTGACCTGGGCCATGGGCGTCCTCTTGCTAGTGCGCGAGCACCGCGCGGATTTCGCGGATTGCGCCTTCGAGGCGGCCCGCGACTTCGTCGGTGAAACCTTCGAGCGCGACCTTCTCGACATTCAGGCGCGTGAGTTCGTCGGCGAGACGCGCGCGATCTTCACGCAACGCATTAAGTTCGTTCGTTAAGCCGTCGTCGAACGGCGACAACGCATGACCGTTCGTGCGCTTGGCGACGCTTTCAAGGCGCTCGAGCGCCGCAGTGAAACGCGTGATGGCCGAATCAAGTCGCGACATGCGAATCTGTATACGCCAATTCGGGCTTAGCGGAATCTCTTAATTTTGCGTTTCCACTGCGCGCGATTCGGAACCGTGCGCGAATCAAACTCACGGTTGCAGCGGCGAATGTTTTCTCGTTGCACTCTATTGGTCGCTTCGCGTCGGAGAAGAAAGATCTCACGCAAAGAGGCAAAGACGCGAAGAAGAAATGGCGTGAAGCGCCAACCGATCGTGGCTCGGCGGATGGGAAAGCGCGTCTTCGACGCGCAAATGGACCGTCCTTTCTTCTTCGCGTCTTCGCGTCTTTGCGTGAGACCCTTCTTTCTTCGGAAGTCGGGGGAAACCCCGCCGTTTTCCACGCGCTCTTGAGATGGGTTAATGTCGACGGGAGCCTTTGGGGACCGTCATGACTCTCACCACTTCGTACGTCCACGGCGCGAGCGATGTGCCGTTGATTTACCAAACGATCGGCGATGCGTTGGACCAGGCGGCTGCGCGCTGGGGTGGCAACGAGGCGTTGGTTTCGTGTCACCAGAATATTCGTTGGACCTATACCGAACTTCGTCAGCGTGCGGATGAATTCGCCGCGGGGTTGATCGGTTTGGGCCTCAAGCGCGGGGAGCGGGTGGGAATCTGGTCGCCCAATTGCGCGGAATGGTTGTTGACGCAGTTCGCAACGGCGAAAGCGGGGTTGATCCTCGTCAACATCAACCCGGCGTATCGGCTCAGCGAGCTCGAGTATGCGCTGAACAAAGTCGGGTGCCGGGCGCTGATCACGGCGGCGGCGTTCAAGAGCAGCGACTATCTCGCAATGCTGCGCACGCTGGCGCCCGAGATCGACAACACCAAAGCCGGCGAGTTGATCGCGGCGAAGCTGCCGAAGCTCGAGCTGGTGATCCGCATGGGGGCGGAGCGGTCGCCCGGCATGATGAACTTCGACGACGTGCCGGCACGCGCGACGCCGGCCGCGCGCGAGGCGGTTGCGGCGCTCAAGGGCGAGCTGCAGCCCGACGATGCGATCAACATCCAGTTCACGAGCGGCACGACCGGGGCGCCGAAGGGCGCGACGCTGACCCACTTCAACATCCTCAACAACGGGCGCAACGTGGCGGCGGCGCAGAATTTCACCGACAAGGATCGATTGTGCGTGCCGGTGCCGCTTTATCATTGCTTCGGCATGGTGATGGGGAACCTCGGTTGCGTCACGCACGGCGCGACGATCGTCTATCCCGCCGATGCGTTCGAACCGCGCGCGGTGCTCAGCGCGGTCGAGAAGGAGCGTTGCACCGCGCTCTACGGCGTGCCGACGATGTTCGTGGCGGAGCTGGAGCATCCGGAGTTCGACAAGTTCGATCTCTCGTCGCTGCGCACGGGCGTGATGGCGGGCGCGCCGTGCCCGATCGAGGTGATGAAGAAGGTCGTCGCCTGCATGCATATGCGCGACGTGACGATCTGCTACGGCATGACGGAGACCTCGCCCGTCAGTTTCCAATCGCGCGGCGAGGATCCGATCGAAAAGCGCGTCGCGACCGTCGGGCGCATTCATCCCCATGTCGAGGTCAAGGTCGTCGACGAGAACGGGCGCACGGTGAAAACGGGCGCGCGCGGCGAGTTGCTGACGCGCGGCTATTCCGTCATGCGCGGCTATTGGGACGACGAGGCGAAGACGCGCGAGGCGATCGACGAGGGCGGGTGGATGCACACGGGCGATCTCGCGATGCTGTCGACCGACGGCTATTGCAACATCGTGGGGCGCGTCAAAGACATGGTGATCCGCGGCGGCGAGAACGTTTATCCGCGCGAGGTCGAGGAGTTCCTCTATCGCCACC
>JBGOVA010000082.1:0-17422 GCA_041477875.1 Micropepsaceae bacterium
GGCCGCCGCCGCCACCGTCAACCGTTCCTCCGCCGCCTTCTGCCGGAGGTCCCGCAGCTTGACCAGATCCTTGCCGAGCCTTACCGCCTCTTTCTGAACGGCGGGAACCACGGCCGACAACAGCATCGCCGAGCGAGCGGCGGCGGTTGCATCGTCGGGGCGCACGATCAGCGCGGGCGGCGGTTCGCGCCCCATGCGCTGCAAGACCGCAAGCAGCGAAGCGAGCTTTCCGCGCTGGCCGGCAAGCGCACGCACGGCCGCACCTTCGCGCGTCTCGAATATGGCGAGGCGTTGCTCGACTTGATTGAGTTCCCGCTCGCGCGTCTGCGCCGACGTCGCGGCTTGAATGAGTTCCGCGCGCAACCGCTCCTGCTCTTGCGCGAGGCGCGATGCCGATTGCGTCAGCGTTTGTTCGTGCTGACGATCCTGGCCCATCTGCTTTTCGATCGCGTCGAGCTTGTCCAACGGATCGTCGGCGCCGTTTTGCGCAAGGACGATAGGCGCGCTTGCAAGCACGACCGCAATCGCGATCGCACTTGCCGTTTGACTCGAACTATACCGCCCGCGCATCCCGTACCCGTACGAGGGTCCCGCTCGCTCAGCAGAATCACCCCGCCTGATTCCTCAACAACATGCCACAAACGACCGCTGTCCGCTGCCACACCCGGCGGCTCTATGACCGCTTCGTTTGATTTGCGACCGACTGGATCCTGTTCATGACCTCGTTCGGGTCGCCCAGGAAATAGTGGCGTTTCGCCAGGAAACGGTCGTTCAGCTCATAGACCTTCGGGATGCCCGTCGGCAGGTTCACGGCCTCGATCTCCGCGTCGCTGAGGCCCTCCAAATGCTTCAACAGCGCGCGCAGCGAATTGCCGTGCGCCGCGATCAAAACCTTCCTTTTCGCTTTGATGTGCGGAACGATCGTGCTCTGCCAGTACGGCAGCGTCCTTTCGCTCACGTCCTTCAGACTCTCGCCGCGCGGAACTTCCGCATCCGGCACATCGCGATATCGCGGATCGAATTTCGGATGATCCGGGTCGTTCGTATCGACGAGCGGCGGCCTGGTCGCGTATCCGCGCCGCCACTGATGGACCTGTTCCTCGCCGAATTTTTGCACAGCTTCGAGTTTGTTCTTGCCTTGCAGCGCGCCGTAGTGGCGTTCGTTGAGATGCCAGTCTTTGTGCTCGGGAATCCACATCGAGTCCATTTCTTCGAGCGCGAGCCACAGCGTTTGGATCGCGCGGCTCTGCAGCGACGTGAACGCAAGATCGAAGCGAAACCCCTCTTTGCGCAACAGCTTGCCTGCCGCGCGCGCTTCCTGAATGCCCGCTTCCGAAAGCGGGCTGTCGCGCCAGCCGGTGAAGACGTTCAGCTTGTTCGCTTCGCTCTGACCGTGGCGAATGATGACGAGATCGTAGTTGCCGCTCTTATCCATACTTCATCCTGACTAATGCAACGCCGTGAACAGCAGCGCGATATACAGTACATAAAGAACCGTCGACAGAGGCGCGAGGATCTTGTGATAGGTCTCGTTCGCAAAGATGGCGCCGCCCGCCGCGCCGACGATGAAAACGAGCTGGAAGGTGAAATCTGTCTCACCCGGCAGACGCCCTTTCAAGATCACATTGCGCAGCAGGCTGACGAACACCAAAGCAATCACAATGCCGAAGAACCAGCGCGTCTGGGCGAAGTAGTTGGCACGCAAATCCAGCGCCTCGTCGCGGTCGAAGTCGGGCAGGGCGAGCGCGCTCAAAAAGAACAGCAGGATCGGCTGCATCAAAGTGACCGCGAACGCCTGAAACGTCCAGTGTTCGACCGCACGCAACCCGAACATCGTCCACCAAGTCTGCACATGCACGAGCAGCAACGTGACCGCCCACGCGAGCGAGGGCCAATAAATCTTTACCTCGTCTCTCATCTGAACGACACGAGCCAGACCCATCAGAAGATTGGTAAGCCCCAACCCCAAGACGATCGAAATTAGAACGGAGAGATGGGAGAAGTCGTCCAAGAGAGACCGTGGGCGCAGAGCGATACGACGCAATCACTATAGATGACGGCGTTGCGCTTCGCGCGCAATTCATCTGTAGTCGGCAAAGAGAGCCCGAACAAATCCATGACTGACGTTGCAATCCTTGAACTCGTCCTGCGCGGGGTCGCGATCGGGGCTGTGGCGGCAAGCGCGGTTGCGTTCTTTCGCAGCGGCGCAAGCGTTTCGGTCCGCATTGCGGGACTGCTCTTCTGCCTCAGCGTCATGGCCTATGTGCTGAATTCTTCGCCGCTCATTCGCGCGTCTCTTGGTGCCTGGCACCTTCCGGTTCTGCTGCTGTCGTGGGGCGGCGGCGGGTATTTCTGGCTCTTTGTTTTGACGCTGTTCGAGGACCGGCGCATCTCGCTGCGCACGCTGGCGCCGGCGGCCCTTCTGATCGCCATCGGGCTCGTCGGCTTTGCGACCCCTTTTCCCCGAAATTATGCCGTTTGGATCGTGCACAACCTCATCCAGATTGCGCTGTCGGTTCACGCGCTCTTCATCATCTACCGCAGTTGGCGCGACGATCTCGTCGAGGCACGGCGCCTGTTGCGCGGCCCGTTCGTCGCGGTTGTCGCGCTCTATTTGATCGCGCTTTCGAGCGTCGAGATCGGCGAAACGTTCGGGGTCGAGGCCCAGTGGTACAGCCTGGCCGGCGCTACGGCGCTCGCGTTCTTCTGTCTCATGGGCGCCTTCACCTTCCTTGAGGCGCGCGCGGCGCTGTTCGGCGCCGCCGAACCCGCCGCCGCATTTGTCGAAGCGCCGTCACGATTGGATCCGGCGGACCGCGTGACGCTCGAGAAGCTCCGGTCGCGCATGGACGAAAGCCAGGCTTGGCGCCGCGAAGGGATCACGATCGGCAGCCTGGCTGAGGAAATCGGCACGCCGGAACACCGCCTGCGCCGCCTGATCAACGATCATCTCGGCCACCGCAACTTCGCGGCCTTCGTCAACGCGCGGCGCATCGAGGCCGCCAAACGGGTCCTCGCCGACCCGAACCAAGCCCGCACGACGGTCGCGGCCATCGCCTTCGACCTCGGCTTCGGCTCGCTCGGCCCCTTCAACCGCGCGTTTAAGGAAGCAACCGGCGCAACGCCGACCCAATGGCGGCGCGAGGTGCTCGAAAAAGCCTCGCCGAATTCCGAAAACCCTCGCTGATTTCGAAAACAGCCAAGCTTTTCCGCCATCGGCGAGACGAAGGTGCGCGCCTCCGTCACTGTCCGGGGAACAACCTGGAGGCGGAAAGAAAATGGAATCGTGGCTCTTCGATCTTGGTGCGCAGTGGTGGAGCAATATGACAACGGATGTCAGCCGCTACGTCGTTTTCGCCATCGGCGTTTGGTTTGTCCTCTGGGTCCTTCTTGGCGGCGTCATGGCCGGTCGCAAGATCCGCGCGGCCACGCCGCCCGCGCGCCAAATGCTCGTCGAATTCCTCATCTCGATCCGTTCGGTCGCGATCTTTTCGACCATCGGCCTGCTGACCTTCGCGCTCCAAAAGGCCGGTTGGCTGCCCGGCCCCATGCTCGCGGCCTCGTGGGGACCGCTGTGGCTCTGGGCGAGCCTGATCCTGATGATCGTGGCGCACGACGCTTATTTCTATTGGTCGCATCGCCTGATGCACGACCCGCGCCTCTTCCGCCGCTTCCATCGCCGCCATCATCTGAGCCACAACCCTTCGCCCTTCACCGCCTACAGCTTCGATCTAGCGGAAGCCGCGGTGATGGCTTCGTTCGTGCCGCTGTGGATGATCCTCGTCCCGACGCCGTGGCCGGCCGTCGGCCTCTTCATGCTGCACCAGATCGTGCGCAACACGCTGGGCCATTCGGGCTACGAACTGATGCCCGCGCGCCGCGATGGTCGCCCACTCGTCGATTGGCTGACCACGACGACGCATCACGACCTGCATCACGCGCAAGCAGGTTTCAACTACGGCCTCTACTTCACGTGGTGGGATCGCTGGATGTGCACCGAGCACCCCGAATACCATGCGCGCTTCGCGGCGGCCGTGCGCAAGGCGCCGGCGACGCAATCGGCCGCGGCACCGCCTGCGCCCGCCTCCCATGGAGGAAGCCTTTGATGCGCCGCCCCGAATTCATCGCGCTCCAGGGCCGCCACCCGCACGGATTTCTCGGCGCCCTTCTCGCACGCGTCATGGCGAAGGAAACCGCGGCGGACAACAAGCAGGCGATCGCATTGCTGGGCGTGCGGGAAACCGACCATGTCGTCGATATCGCCACCGGGCACGGAAGGTCGCTCGGCGTCATTGCGGGCCTCGCTCCCGCCGGGCTGGCCGTGGGCGTCGACAACTCCGAAGTCGCGCTCGGCATTGCAAGACAAAGCCATGAGAAACTGATCCGCTCGGGCCGCGTGCGCATCGAGCACGCGCGAAGCGACGCCCTGCCTTTTCCGGATGCATCCTTCGACAAAGCCATGGCTGTTCATGCGCTTTATTTCTGGGATCCCGCCGAACCGCATCTGGCGGAGATCGCGCGCGTCCTCAAACCGCGCGGAAAATTCGTCCTGGGTTTCAGACCCGCCGAGGACGCGTGTGTGACGCAGAATTTTCCGGCAAGTGTGTACACGTTTCGCTCGACGGGTGCCGTCGAAGCGCTGCTCGCCGACGCGGGCTTCGAGGTCTACCGCTTCAAGCGCCGCGACGTTCCCGGCGACTCAATGGTCTGGCTCGTGGCGCGAAAGCGCTAGGCACAATGCCTGCCGGCGAGCCCGCACGTCACACGCGGTGATACGGGTGCCCGCCCAAGATCGTGACGGCGCGGTAAAGCTGCTCCGCCAGCATCGTGCGCACCAAAAGATGAGGCCAAGTCTGCGTTCCGAACGCCAGCCTCAGCCGCGCGGCTCTCTTCACCTCTGACGGCAATCCGTCCGGGCCGCCGATCGCGAACAGCACTCGCGCCTCGCCGGCGTCGCGCCATTCGGCGAGTTGGCGTGCAAGTCCTTCGCTTGAAAGCGACTTGCCGCGTTCGTCGAGCGCAACGACAAGAGGCGACGCGCGAGCAAGCTCGATCGCCTTGTCCGCTTTGCGTTCGTCGAATTCCGTCAGCGCGAACGACGCGAACCCCAGCGCGCGTCCTGCATCGCGCGCTCGCGTGAGATAGCCCTCGGCGAGAACCGTCTCCGGCGCGGACTTCGCGCGCCCGCCCGCGAGGATGTCGATGTTGAGCGCCAATCCTGCGTCTCAGACGGCCTCGGCGACCGTGGCGCCGTCGCCCCACATTTTTTCGAGATTGTAGAACGCGCGCACTTCCGGCCGGAACACGTGCACGATGATGTCCATCGCGTCGATCAGCACCCAGTCGCCCTGTGGCAGGCCTTCCGCGCGTCCGCGATGACCGTGCGCCTTCAGCGCCTCCGAAAGATGCTCGGCGATCGACGCGACGTGACGGTTCGAACGCCCGCTCGCAACGACCATGTAGTCGGCCATCGGGCTTTTGTTCGAGAGGTCGATTGCGACAATGTCCTCGGCTTTGTCCGTATCGAGGGACTTCAGCACGAGATCGAGCAGCTTTTGGCTGGCTTCCGGCGCGCGCTTCTGAGACTTCGTGCTCGCCGCTTTCTTTGCCGGGGCTTTGCGCTTGGCCGGCGTTTTCGTGGTGGCTTTCGCCCGCGTCGTGCGCTTTGCGGTCAGTGTGGCACTCCTTCGTTCAGGGTGTGTGCGGTGATCCGGGCAGACCGCCCAAAGCCACTCGCATCGCCAACTCGAAGAGATGCACCATGTGGATCGGGGCCCAAGTCCTTCCGTTTATCCGTGCCGGATCGCAAAGCAATCCGGCACCGTCAAACTAGCACGATTTGGCTAACGCAACGATGCTGAAATCCAGCAAAATTGAGGCTTTATCGCCACACTCCGCGCGCCCGAATCGCGGTTGCCGAGGCCGGATCCAGGCGCTCCTGAATGAACACCCAGGCCGGCGGCGCCGCGTCCGCCAGGCTTGCCGCCTCTTCGACACTTTTACGAACTTTACGCAACTGTTGCGCGGCGGGGCTCGCGAGCGCGCGCGTCGTAAACCGTGGCCGGGCGATCACCGCGATGGGGACCGTCTTCGCGATTTCCTCCCAGCGGTGCCAGCGGTGAAACGACGCTAGATTGTCGCCGCCCATCAACCAAACGAACCGCGCTTTCGGAAACTGCCGCTTCAGCGCGTTCACCGTATCGATCGTGAAGCGCGTGCCGAGTGCGGTCTCGACCGCCGTCACGAAAATGTCGGGACGCCTCGCCACTTCGCGCGCGCGCGCCAAGCGCTTTTCGAGCGGCGCCATCTCCGCATCGCTCTTCAGCGGATTCTGCGGCGACACCAGCCACCACACGGCGTCGAGCTTCAAACGCCGAAGCGCAATCAGACTGATATGAAGATGCGCCGCGTGCGCCGGATTGAACGAGCCGCCGAGCAAGCCGATCCGCGCGCCGCTCGTCGCCTGCGCAAGCGCCTCGGCGGGAAGGACGTCACGCTCGAACCTGACCATCGCCCCGCACGACATATTTGTAGGTCGTCAACTCTCGCGCGCCGACCGGCCCGCGCGCATGCAGCCGCCCGGTCGCGATCCCGATTTCCGCGCCGAAACCGAACTCCGCGCCGTCGGCAAACTGCGTCGAGGCATTGTGCAGCACGATCGCGCTGTCGACCTCGCGCAGGAACGTTTCTGCCGCCGCCTTGTCTTCCGTCACGATCGACTCCGTGTGCGAGGAGCCGTACTTCGCGATGTGCGCGATCGCGCCCTCGACCCCGTCGACCACGCGCACCGCCATGATCGCGTCGAGATATTCCGTGTACCAATCGTCCTCTTCGGCGGCATCGACGCGCGGATCGACGGTCTGCGTGATCCGGTCGCCCCTGACCTCGCACTCGGCATCCAGAAGCGCCGCGACCAGCGGCCTGAGAAGACGCCCCGCGCCCGCCGCGTCGACGAGCAGCGTCTCGGCCGCGCCGCACACCGAAACGCGTCGCATCTTCGAATTGATGACGATGTCGAGCGCCTTGTTCAGGTCCGCGCCCTTGTCGACATAGACGTGGCAATTGCCGTCGAGATGGGCGAGCACCGGAATGCGCGCGTCCTTCTGCACGCGCGCGACCAGGCTCTTGCCCCCGCGCGGAATGATGAGGTCGATCGCGCCGTCGAGCCCGCCCAGCATCTGCCCCACCGCCGCGCGGTCGGCGGTCGGAACGAGTTGCACCGCGTCGGCGGGCAAGCCCACCCGTTCGAGCCCTTCGACGAGCGCCGCCTGGATCGCCCGCGCCGACTGCAACGCTTCAGAGCCGCCGCGCAGAATCACGGCATTGCCCGACTTCACGCACAACGCGGCCGCGTCCGCCGTCACGTTCGGCCGGCTCTCATAGATGATGCCGATGACCCCGATCGGCACGCGCACGCGCGCGATCTTGAGCCCGTTCGGCCGCGTCCATTCGGCTTCCGCATCGCCGAGCTGATCTGGCAGCCACGCCACGGTCTCGATGCCCTTCGCCATGGCTTGAACGGCGGCGGGCGAAAGCTTCATCCGGTCGGCGAAAGCCGCGCTGACCCCGGTCCGTGCCGCCGTTTCCAAATCGCGCGCGTTGGCTTCAAGAATCCGCGTCGCGCGCGCGAGCACCGCTTGCGCCATCGCGTGAAGCGCCGCCGCACGCTGGCTCTTGTCCGATTTTGCCAGCACGCGCGCCGCGGCTCGCGCCGCCACGCCCATGCGGGTCAGCGTCGTTTCCAGGTCTTCGGCCGTGTGCTCTGTATACGGAGCATTCATGTGCGCATCAGCGCCATATCGTCGCGATGGATCAATTCGCTCCGCCCACGGTAGCCGAGGATGGCTTCGATTTCACCGCTTTTCACGCGCACGATCCGCCGCGCGTCGTCGCAGCCGTAGGCGATCAACCCGCGCGCGACTTCGCGCCCCGTCGAATCCTTAACGACCACACAGTCGCCGCGCTCGAACGCGCCATCGACGGCGGTGACGCCCGCGGGGAGGAGACTCTTGCCCTGCGCCAGCGCGCTCGCTGCGCCCGCATCGATCGTGACGCTGCCCGACGGTTTGAGCGACCCCGCGATCCACCGCTTGCGTGCCGCAGCCGGCGTCGCCTGCGCCAAGAACCATGTGCAGCGCGCACCGTCCTCGATCGTCTTGAGCGGCGGACGCGCCGCGCCGTTCGCGATCACCATGTTCGCGCCGGCCTCCATCGCGATGCGCGCCGCCATCAGCTTCGTCGTCATCCCGCCCGACCCCATGCCCGATCCGGCGGCACCCGCCATCGCATCGATCTCCGGCGTGATCGCACGCACCTCGGGGATGAAGCGCGCATTTTCATCCACGCGCGGATCGCTCGCATAAAGCCCGTCGATGTCCGACAACAAAACCAGGCAATCGGCTTCGATCATACCGGTCACGCGCGCGGCCAAACGATCATTGTCGCCGAAGCGAATCTCGGCCGTCGCGACCGTGTCGTTCTCGTTGATCACGGGCACGCTGCCCAGCGCCAGCAACGTCTTCAGCGTCGAGCGCGCATTCAAATAGCGCCGCCGGTTCTCGGTATCGCCGAGCGTCAACAGAACTTGCGCCACGGTCAGCCCATGCCCGGCGAGCGCCTCGCTCCACGCCCGCGCCAAGGCGATTTGGCCGACGGCGGCCGCCGCCTGCGCCTCTTCGAGCTTGAGCCCGCCCGGCGCGAGCTTCAGCTGGCGCCGCCCAAGCGCGATCGCGCCCGACGAAACGAGCACGACCTGCTGCCCGCGCGCCTTCACGCGCGCGATGTCTTTCGCGAAGTCGGAAAGCCAATCGCCGGCCAGCGCACCGCTCGCCGCATCGACCAGGGTAGAGGAACCGATTTTGACGACGAGGATGCGTGCGGATGTGAGCTTCGCGCTCACGGGGCCCAGCCCCGCTCCGTCGGGAGGCCTTCGGGTTCCTCGCGGGTCTCCGCCGCGCGCACGGCGCTGGGATCGGACTGGAAGCTCGGTTGTTCTTCCGCCCGCGCTTGCGCAAGCGCCGCGGCGACCGCGCGCAGGACTTCCGTCACGCCGTCGCCCTGCTCGCCCGACAGCATCATCGCGTGCACGCCCCCGACCTCGAGCAGCGCGCGCCGCTTGCGCTCCATGTCGCCGGGGCTCATCAGGTCGACCTTGTTGAGGCCGACGATTTCGATCTTTTGGTCGAGGCCGTGGCCATAGGCCGTGATCTCGCGCCGAACCTGCAGATAGGATTCGCCGAGTTCCGACGGCGGCAGGCCGCCATCGACGAGATGCAGCAACACAAGACAGCGCTCGGCATGGCCGAGGAACCGGTCGCCCAGCCCCACGCCTTCGTGCGCGCCCTCGATCAAGCCGGGCAGGTCGGCGATGACGAACTCGTTCTCGTCGACGGCGGCGACGCCAAGCTGCGGATTGAGCGTCGTGAACGGATAGTTGCCGATCTTGGGCCGCGCGCTGGTGACGGTCGCCAGGAACGTCGACTTGCCTGCGTTGGGTTGGCCGATGATGCCGACATCGGCGATCAGTTTGAGCCTCAGCCAGACGGTCTTGTCTTCGCCGAGCGTCCCGGGCGTCGACTTTCGCGGCGCGCGGTTGGTGGAACTCTTGAAGTGGGCGTTGCCCAAGCCACCCTCGCCCCCTTGTGCGACGACGAATTCTTCGCCCGCCTTCGTCAGATCATAGAGCTGCGTCTGGTTGTCTTCCGCGAACACCTGGGTGCCCACCGGTACGCGCAGAATGATGTCGTCGCCCCCGCCGCCGGTTCGGTTCTGCCCCATGCCGTGCGTGCCGCGCTTCGCCTTGAAGTGCTGCTGATAGCGATAGTCGATCAGCGTGTTCAGATTGTGCGTCGCCTGCAGGACGACATGCCCGCCGCGCCCGCCGTTGCCCCCGTCCGGTCCTCCGAATTCGATGAATTTCTCGCGCCGGAAGCTGACGCAACCGGGACCGCCGTCACCCGCCTTCAAATAGAGCTTGGCTTGATCAAGGAACTTCATGACGAAACAGGGCACCGGGAGCGGGGGTCGCTCGCCCAACCGCGGAGCCGATCCCACGAAGACCCCGCCTGAGCACACCCTCAAGTAGTACAAAAACGTATTTTTCGCGAGTCGGATTTGGCGCCAAAGGTGAAGGCGCGAAGCGTTGTCGCTCCGCGCCCTGTTTTGTGCGTCTAGTAGCTCACGAGTTCGCCGGCCCGCGCGCCGCTGGTGATTTCAAGCCACCGCTCGCGCGTCAGCGCCATCTCCAGGCACTTGACCTCGCTTGCGCGCGCCCAGCAATAGCGCGCCTTTTCGCTGGTGTAGCGGAAGCCGAGCTTTGTCAGTATCGATCCCGAAGCATGGTTATCCGCGAAGTGCCCGGCGACGATACGCTCGAGCTTCAGCCGCGTGAACGCATAGTCGCACAGCGCCGTCGCCGCCTCGCTTCCATAGCCGCGATTCCAATAAGGCTCTCCCAGCCAGTAACCAAGTTCCCAATCCGCGCTGTCGCGTACGCCGATCCCGGTGCCGCCGATCAGTTCGCCCTCGATCGTGATCGCGAGCGCCACGGTTTTGCCTGAGGCCCAAAACCCGGCCTGCTTGCCCAGCCACTCGTCGGCGCAGGCCTCGGTATAGGGATAAGGCATCGTCGAGAGGTTCTTCGATACGCGGAAATTATTGGCGAGCTTGATGAGGCGCGCGCGGTCGCGCGCTTCCAGGGGCCGCAACACCAAACGCTCAGTCGCCATCGGTTCGAACATCTCAAACTCCGCCAGCCACGAAGGAGAAAACAAAAGAGGGAGACGGCGGACCATCTCCCTCCAAAACCTTGGACCGCCATCCCGTTCGGGATGAGGTCTATATGACCGTCCCGTTATTCAGCTGCCGCCATCGTGGCCTTGGGATTTACCCAAATGACTTGGCGTCCGCGCCCGTCGAGCTTGAAGCCGACGTGACCGCCTACAAGCGCAAAGAGCGTATGGTCGCGGCCCATGCCGACGCCGGCGCCCGGATGGAACTTCGTGCCGCGTTGGCGCACGATGATGTTGCCCGGAACGACGAGCTGGCCGCCGTAGCGCTTCACGCCGAGGTATTTTGGATTCGAATCGCGACCGTTGCGCGACGAACCGCCGGCTTTTTTATGTGCCATGACGTAACTCCTAGCCCGCCGTGATGCCGGTGATCTTCACCGTCGTCAGATCTTGACGGTGGCCGCGCGTGCGGTGGTAATTCTTGCGACGGCGCTTCTTGAACACTTTGATCTTGTCGCCGCGCTCGTGCGAAACGATCTCCGCCTCGACCTTCGCGCCGCTGACCAACGGGGTGCCGATGGTCGTCTTCCCGCCGTCGATCACCATCAGCACTTCGCCGAGCCCGATCTTGGCGCCGGCGTCGCCCTTCAGGCGGTCGACCGTCAGCGTGTCGCCTTTGGCGACCTTGAACTGTTTACCCTGGGCCTTGATGACCGCGAACATCGAAGTGGTCTTTCTATCGCCGATTGATCGAACCGCCCCCGCGTGTCAGAAGCGGGGTGGCCCGGAAAGGGGCGCACTTATACTTTGGCGTGTGCCAGTGTCAAGCAAGAAAGCCTGAGATTTCGGCCAGAATCAATGAATTACCGCCACGCCTACCACGCCGGAAACTTCGCCGATGTGTTGAAGCACGCGGTGATGTGTTGGACCGTGCGCTACCTGCAGCAAAAGCCTGCCCCGCTCTGCCTGATCGACACCCACGCCGGCGCCGGCTTTTATGACCTCAAAGGCCCCCTCGCCGAAAAGACGGGTGAGGCCCAGAACGGCATCCTCCGCCTCGCCGAGCGCAGTGAAATCCCGCTGCCACTTGCGCCCTATCTCGACGCCGTGCGCGCCGCCAACCCCGGCGCGGCAATTGAGCGCTACCCCGGCTCGCCCCTGCTGATGGCGGCGCTCGCGCGTCCGAACGACCGTGTCATCGCCTGCGAACTCCATCCCGAGGACG
Organism: Micropepsaceae bacterium; assembly: GCA_041477875.1. GTDB lineage: Bacteria > Pseudomonadota > Alphaproteobacteria > Micropepsales > Micropepsaceae > SZUA-430. The sequence continues at coordinate 11,956 of JBGOVA010000082.1, forward strand.
GCGTCGCATTGCGCGCGAGCGCCTCACGCAACATGCACATCGCCCTCGGCGACGGCTATCAAACGCTGTCCTCCTTCGTACCGCCGCTCGAAAAACGCGGCCTCGTGCTCATCGACCCGCCCTTCGAAGAACCGGACGAATTCGAACGCCTCGCCCGTGCCTTCATCGCCGCGCACCGCAAGTGGCCGACCGGCGTCTACGTCCTCTGGTTTCCGATCAAAGACCGCGCCGAGGTCGAACGCTTCCACGCCGAACTCGCCAACGCGGCCATCCCGAAGCTGACGACAGTGTCGCTCGACGTCGCCCGGCCAGAAGGCCTAAGCGCGACCGGCCTCATCCTCTGCAACGCACCCTTCACGTTCGAAGCGGAATGGCGCCCGGCTCTCGAGTGGCTCACCGCGACCCTCGCGCAAGGCCCGGGCCCATCGTCCGAAATCGCGCGGCTCGCCAGCGGTTAGCCGTATTCCTTGCGGGCCCGCCCTCGCTCGGTTATTCATCCGCGCCTTCAGGCGACCACACCCACTTGAAGAATTGCGGATGGGTGGCAGAGTGGTCGATCGCACCGCACTCGAAATGCGGAGTACGGGCAACCGTACCGTGAGTTCGAATCTCACCCCATCCGCCATCCTGCTTCGCGCTATCGCGCTTCGCAGGACTGGCCCTACGCCTACGCGCGGCACCGAAGTCGACTGACCCTGAGGCGCTGCTGCAAACGGTCGGAACGGTTTCAGGGGTGGTGATCGGCCTCAGCGTCGTCATGATCGTCGTCGAGCTGATCGGAAGAAAGGTCTAACTCAGGCCGCCCTCTTTTCGCGGCACGAAGCTCACGCCCAGCAACGCCAACGCCAGGGCGACGCACACCCAAGCAAAGACGTCGCCGACCTGAACGCAGATCGTGGTGCCGGGTCCGCGCGTGAGATCGCCGACGAGCATCACCATGCCGCTTTTCTCGCTGCGCTTTGTCGCGCTCACGCGGCCGTAGGCGTCGCTGAGCGTCAGCAGACCTTCCTTCGCGGCACGCGCGACCGCGAAACCGTTCTCCACGCCGCGCATGATGGCGAGCCGCGCATGGCCATAGCGATCGCGGTCGAAGTCCCAGGCGGGCACGGCAAGCAGCGTCGGATGGCCGGCGAGAGCGTCCTCGCGCAGCGTCGTCTGGAAGTCCATGTCCTTGCAAATGGCGACGCCCGTGCGATCGGGCAGCGCAAACCCTGCGGCGCCGGGCGAGAATGCGTCTTCTAAGCCGCCGACAAAATGGCGCTTCAAATAGGTTGCGGGCGGTGCGCCGTCGGGCGTGAAAATCAGGGCTTCGTTCACGCGCATGCCGTTGCGCTGGTCGAAGCCCGCAACGATCGTCGCCTTGGTGTCGCGCGCGGCTAAACTCAATCGTTCGATCGCCGCATCGCGCCACGGCGCCTGGAGGATGGCGAGCTTTTCCGGAAACACGATCAGCGTCGCGCGCTGCGCCGCCAATGCGCGGGCGGCGGCGGCATAGGCCTCTACGGCGGCAAGTGCCGCCGGCGCTTCCGCAACAAACGAAGCAGCGCCTTGGGAGTCATCTACGGCGAGGCCGACGCGTGTCGTGGGCGCCGACGATGCTTCGGCCATTCGCCACACGCCGAAGCCGGCGTTGGCGGCGAAGATGCCAATCGCGAGAACGATCGGAAGGACGCGGCGCGTGCGCAAGCCTAGCGCCGCACTCGCCGAAACAATGCCGATCAAGAAGGTCACGATCCAGAGGCCGAACACAGAGGCGCCCTGAATAAGATAAGGCGCGCCGACTTGGCTGTAGCTCGGCGACGGCGCGGTGCCGTCGGGGCCAAGCGAGGCAGCGTAGTCCCACGCCGTCCACAGCACCGCAAAGGCGAGCACGCCCGCGAGCGGACCGATGTTGCGCGCCACGCGCCGCGCCCCCATGACCGTGCCGGCGAAAAGAAGCGACGGCAATGTCAGCGCAATAATCAGCACCGGCACGGGAAGGCTGTCTGCGTAGGCGTCAAGCAGATTGGTCGAGCCCAGCGCATAAGCCGCCCATGCGACGAAGAACACCGGCCAACCGCGCGTGTCCCCGAAGGCAAGCCAAAGAACCGGAACCGGCGCCAGCCAGGCCAGCGGCCATATCTCCCCGAGGTTGAGCGAGAAGTAGACACCAATCGCGCTCAACAGCGCACATAGCGTCGCGATCATCATTGGCCCCGGCCGCTGTCGCCGATGCTAACCCACCCGACACGCGAATACGTGCGCTATCGCTGCACTGCATCCTCCGCTGACGCGCAGGGGTTTTTCGCCTTCCGATTGCTTAAGGTCGGGCCGCCACGCCCGTGCGTTTACCCGTCGCCGAGCTTTGGGCCGCGCGGCACTTGCTCTTGGTCCGCCGTCCGCCATAGCTTTCGCCCAACCGCCACCCCGGCAAGGCCTCACCGATGGTCCAACCCGCCACGCAGCTGCGCGTCGTCGATGCCAATCCCAACGTCGTACGCATCGCGCCCGCGCTGAGCGCGAGCGACGAGGCGAAGCAGGCCTTCTTCGCCGACGCCGCCGGATGCATCCGCGCGAACGGCCTGGCGATTCTGGAAAACGTCATCCCCCTCGACGTCATCGACACTCTGCTTGCGCATTTCAAGACGACCTACGACACCCATATGCGCCCGGGGCAGAAGAAGCTCTTTCGCAATTTCCAGGACGATCCGCTGCGCGCACAAATCCCGGTCGCACCGGTCGGCGCGATGGCGAACCCGATGGTCTTCGCCAATCCCTTCGTGATGCCGCTGGTGCATGAATTCATCGGCAAAAAGGTCATCATCGGCGAGATGGGCGCGGTCATTTCGCACCCGGGCTCGAAGCCGCAATACATCCATCGCGACTCGACGTTCCTGTTCGGCGGCCTTCCCGCCGAGCTCGATCTGCCGCCGCACTCGCTGAACATCGTCGTGCCGCTGATGGACGTGCCCTTCGAACGCGGGCCCACCGAATATTGGCCGGGCAGCCACAAGCGCACGGACTCCGAAGCCGTAACGGCGCAACCGCCGATGAGAACGCCGCTCAAGGTAGGCTCCGTCTTCATGCTCGACGCGCGCCTCATGCATCGCGGCGGACCGAACCAATCGGACGTCGTGCGCCCGACGCTCTACATCGACTATCAACGCCCCTGGTATCTCGAGCGCTCGGGCTACAAGGACAAACCGCAAGTGCGGGTGACGCCCGCCATGATCGCGCAGCTCGCGCCGGAACATCGCAGCCTCTTCGACTGGGCGCTCCATCTCAACCGCGCCGATAGCGTCGATGAGTTCCTCACCCGCTGGGCCGGCCGCTTCAAAACGCGACTTGTCGAACCGCTGATGCGCCGCGCCGGGAAAAAGACCTGAAATCTGCCGCGGGGCCGTATCCGCCGCGCGGGTAGCGAGAATCGGCGTTAACGTTGCGCCACCTGGCAGCGGTCCGCAGCGGACGGCCACACCAGCGGTTGTGGGATGTCGTGGAGATCGCGCATCACTCGGCGACCAACATTAGGCAAGCGCGCGCGTTTCTGTGGACCAACGCGCGAGTTTCTTACTTAACTTCGATACCGGCGCTGGGGGCGTGCCGGCTTTGTAGTTTGGGTTCTTGCAAACGAACGGCCCCCGCGCGGCGGCGCATGAAACTGGCGCGCCACGTGAATGGTTTGGGGCGATGGGGCAGAGCAATCTATGGCGAGCATTCCTCGCGACTGTGGCGCATCGCGCCGCGGCGCCGGCGCTCGTCTTCGCCGAACGTGAAACCTCGTTCGCGGACCTCAAGCACGGCGCACTTCGGGCCGCTGCTTTTCTGACCGACCTCGGCGTCAGGCGCGGCGACGTCGTCGCGCTGCAAATCCCGAAGCGCCTCGAAACCTACGCGCTGATGTTGGCATGCCTGCGCCTCGGCGCGACCTATGTGTGCCTCGATCCGAAGAACCCGGCCGACCGAACGCTTCGCGTCGTGACGCGCATCGAGCCAAAAGTTCTCTTCGCCGAAGCACCGCTCGACGGCTGCCCGCCCCAAACAACACTCGTGACGACCGAGGCGCCGTCCTTCGCCGCCGCGACCTGGCCGCAGCCGCTGCCCGAAGTCGACGCGCACGACGAATCCGACGGCACGACGCCCGCCTATCTGATGTTCACCTCCGGTTCGACCGGCGAACCCAAGGGCGCCGTCATTCCCCAAATGGGCGTCTTGAGCCTGATGGGCTGGGGCAGATCGCTGCTCGGACCGATCGACGAACAACGCTTCACCGGCATCAACCCGCTTCATTTCGACAATTCGGTGTTCGATTTCTATTGCGGCCTGATGAACGGCGCGACGCTCGTTCCGATCGAGACGTCGCAGTTGACGAACCCGCAGGGCTGGTCGCGCGTCGTCACCGAACGCAAAGCGACGGTCTTCTTCGCCGTGCCCACGCTCTTCCTGCTCCTGGACAAGATCAGCGGCCTGACGCCGGCGTCGCTACCCTCTGTTCGCCACTTCCTGTTCGGCGGCGAAGGTTTCCCGATCGAGCATCTGCGCGCCTTCCACAATCGCTTTCAAGGCCACGCGAAACTGACGAACGTCTACGGACCAACCGAAACCAGCTGCATTTGTTCAAGTCTACCCATCGATGAAGACGCCTTGATGACGGCAGGCGACGGATTCGTTTCATTGGGCCGCATGCACGAAAATTTTTCCCACGCGGTTCTCGACCCCCAGGGAAAATCGGTCCCCGTCGGCGCACCGGGCGAGTTGTGGATCGGCGGACCGTGCGTCGGCCTCGGCTACTACGGCCAGCCCGAAGAGACGCAGCGCCGCTTCCAGCAGGACCCGCGCCAAAGCGCCTATCGCTCGATCTTCTATCGCACTGGTGATCTGGTTCGCGAGGCAGCCGACGGAAACTTGTGGTTCGTCGGCCGCGCCGACAACCAGGTGAAGATCGCAGGCCACCGCATCGAACTCGAAGAAATAGATTTCGCCGTCCAAGCGCATGAACACGTGCGCCGCGCCGTCGCTGTCGTCGCGGGTAAGGACGACAATCGCGAACTGGTCGTCGTTTTCGAAGCGGCACAGCCCATCGCCGCTGCCGAACTCGCCGCCTGGTGCCGCACGCGCCTGCCGTCCTACATGCAGCCGAGACGCTTCGAACAGCTCGCCGAACTGCCGCGCAACGCCAACGGCAAGGTCGATCGCATCAAGTCGCTGGCGTTGATTTCAGCGGCGATCGCATCGGCACCCATCCACACCGCCGCACCGCGCCTCGGCGAAAACGTAGAAACGACGCTGCGCGAAATCTGGGCGGGCGTCCTCAACCTCGCCGAGGTGCCGACCGACGCGAATTTCTTCGATCTCGGCGGCACGTCGCTCCTGATGATCCGCGTCCACACTGAAATCAAACGTCGCTTAGGCCGCGAGGTTTCGACCAACGACCTTTTCGCCCACCCCAAGATCCAGGATCTCGTTCGCTTCCTCGACGGCGGCGCCA
>JBGOVA010000229.1:0-6158 GCA_041477875.1 Micropepsaceae bacterium
GGGCGCGGTCTTCGAACCGAACTTTCGCTTTCCACGCCTCGCGAAGGCGGAGCCCAGGCCTTGGGAAGCGATCAGTTTCCGCAAGGAGCCGGAGCGTTATCTGCGCGTGCTGTTGGCGTATGCGCTCGAGGGGCAGGATCGCATCGACTGGCGCCTTCATACGAACACCGTGCGCGGCTGGTATCACGTGCCGTGGCTCGGCCCCGGCGCGAACGGGCGCGAGTTCATCCACGGTCTTACGCGGGCGCGCGACTTCGCGCCCGGTGAGCTTGGCCCGGCGCAGACCGCGTGCCGCCAGAACTGGGCGGTCGCGTTCTACAACGAGGCGGGCGGCGCGGTGCTCGGGTATGTGTGGAAACGCGTTGCGCAAGGGCGCGGCGATCCCGATCTCTCCGCCCTGCCCTTTCCCGCCGGCACGGTCGGCGTGAAGCTCGTGTTCAGCGAGGCGACGGCGGACGACGATCCGCGCTTGGCTGGCGCGCCGGAGATTGCAGCGAACATCCCCGCGACTTGCGCGGCCGCGACCCGCCAGCCACGCACACTGCGCCTCATGCAGTTCGACATCGCCGTGCGCGAGGCCCGCGCGAGCTACAAGACGGGCTGGGTCTTCGGCAGTTTCGTCTACGACGGACGACGAGCGGGGGCCGATCCGTGGGCAAAGCTCGTGCCACTCGGGCTCATGTGGGGGAACGATCCGCTGCTAACCGACGCGGACGCCGCGGCCGGAGCGAAACCGCGCCAGAGCATCGTGTTCGACGCGGATGTGGGCCTTGGGCGCGGCGGACGCATGAACGGCGTCGTCGACGAACGGTCGTCGGCCTGCTCCTCGTGCCACATGGCCGCGCAGTGGCCGAGCGTGACGGCGATGAAGGCGCCCGCATCGTGGGCGGAGGGCCGCTGCTGGTTCCGCAACCTCGACGCGCGTTACCCGTTCGGCTTTGCGCCGGGCGACCATCGCGGCTGCGGCGACCCGGCCGCGCTCGCCAAGATCCGGCCGCTCGACTTTTCGCTCCAGCTCGCGATCGGCTTACGCAATTGGAGCTTGGAGCGCGCGAAGGTCGGCAAGACGGCGCGCACCGCGATCGGCAAACTGAAGCACGGCCCGGGCGAAACGCTGACCGTCAACGGCATGACAAGCGTGCCTCTGAGGCGTTAGCGGCGCTGGTCGCCACCCTACTGGACGGCGGCTTTGAGGGCGACGGACTCGCCGCAGCCGCATTCGCTCGTCTGGTTCGGGTTGTTGAAGACGAAGCGGGCCTGCAGCTTGTCGCGGATGAAATCCATCTCGGTGCCGATGAGGAAGAGGATCGCCTTCGGATCGATGAGGATGCGCACGCCTTTGTCCTCGACAACTTCGTCGAGCGGGTTCTGCTTCTCGGCGTAGTCCATCGTGTAGGACATGCCGGCACAACCGGCGTTCTTCAAGCCGACGCGCAGGCCGACATAGGGCTTATCGGCCTTGGCCATCGCGGCCTTGACCTGTTCGGCGGCGGCGTCGGTCAGGCGCAAGGCCTTGGGGCGCTCGCGGCGGGGACGGGCCGGGGTTTGAACTTCACTCATGGTGTTACCCAAATCTGGTTTCAGAACATGTTCAGTTCAAGTTTGGCTTCTTCGGACATGCGCTGGGGCGTCCAGGGCGGGTCGAAAACCATGTTCACCGTGACCTCGCCGATGCCCGGCACACGGCTCACCGCTTCCTTGACCCAGCCCGGCATTTCGCCGGCGACGGGGCACGCGGGCGCGGTCAAGGTCATGTCGATGGTGACGTCCTTGTTGTCGGCGACGTCGATTTTGTAGATCAGGCCCAGCTCGTAGATGTCGACCGGGATTTCCGGATCGAACACGGTCTTGAGCTCCTTGACGAGCGTTTTGGTCAACTCCTCGAGCTCTTCGGGCTTCAAGGTTTGGGCTTCGATATGGAGCGGTTCGGTGTTCATGCGAATATCTTGCGCGCTTTGTGCAGCGCGTCGATGAGCACGTCGACTTCGCCGCGCGTGTTGTAGAAAGCAAACGAGGCGCGTGCCGTCGCGGTGACGCCGAGGCGCTCCATCAACGGCTGCGCGCAATGGTGGCCGGCGCGCAGCGCCACGCCCTGGCGGTCGACCAAGGTCGCCACGTCATGCGCGTGGGCGCCGTCCATGGTGAAGGAGATGATCGAGCCCTTGCCAGGCGCCTGGCCCTGAATGCGAATCCAGTTGAGGCTTGCGAAACGTTCCGTCGCGTAGGTCAGCAGGTCGTGCTCCTGGCGGATCAGATCGGCGCGGTCGAAGCTTTGGACGTAATCGATCGCGGCGCCGAGACCGACGGCCTCGATGATCGGCGGTGTGCCCGCTTCGAAGCGCTGCGGCGAACGGCCGTAGGTGACGCGATCGAAGTGGACTTCGTCGATCATCTCGCCGCCGCCGCGGAAGGGCGGCAGGCGTTCGCTCCATTGCTTCTTCATGTAGAGGAAGCCGATGCCCGTCGGCCCGTAAATCTTGTGGCCGGTCGCGGCGTAGAAATCGCAATCGAGATCCTGCACGTCGATCGGCATATGCACGCTCGCCTGGCAGCCGTCGAAGAGCACGGGGATGCCGCGCGCGTGGGCCAGCGCCACGATCTCCTTCGCCGGCGTCACGGTGCCGAGCACGTTCGACATATGCGTGATCGCAACCATCTTCGTGCGCGGCGTCAGCGCGGCCTCGAACGCGGCGAGGTCGAAGGCGCCGTCGTCCTTGATCGGCGCCCAGCGCAGAACCGCGCCCTTGCGCTCGCGCAGGAAATGCCAGGGCACGATGTTCGAGTGGTGCTCCATCTGCGAGAGCACGATCTCGTCGCCGGCGTTGAGGGAGGCGCCGAAGCTGTTCGCCACGAGGTTCAGCGAGTCGGTGCCGCCGCAGGTGAAGATCACCTGTTCCGTCGACGGCGCATTGATGAAAGCGCAAACCTTCTCGCGCGCGAGCTCGTAGGCCTCCGTTGCCGCCGTCGACAGCGCGTGCATGCCGCGATGCACGTTGGCGTAAGAGGTGTGCATCATGCAGGTCATCGCCTCGACCACGGCTTCGGGCTTTTGCGCCGAGGCGGCGTTGTCGAGATAGACGAGCGGCTGGTCGTTGACGCGCGTCGAGAGGATCGGGAAATCCGCGCGCACGCGGGTGATGTCGAAACGGCGCTTGTGGAGCGTTTTCGCGGCCGCGGCGGTCATGTGACGGCTCCCATGCGGTCGGCGAGCCAGGCTTCGACGGGCCCGCGATATGGATCGGGCAGACGGTCCGTGACCTCGCGCAGGAACGCGGTGATGAGCATGTTGCGCGCTTGCGTCTCGGGGATGCCGCGGGTGCGGAGATAGAAGAGCTGGTTGGGATCGAGCGCACCGATGGCCGCGCCGTGGCCGCACTTCACGTCGTCGGCGTAGATTTCGAGCTCGGGTTTTTGGTCGATCTCGCCGTGCGGGGCGAGTAGCAGCGCGCGCAGCGATTGGTGGCTGTCGGTCTTCTGTGCCTCGGCTTTCACGATCACGCGGCCTTGGACGACACCGTGGCCGCCGCCGCCGGCGACGCCCTTCGTCAGCATGCGGCTCGTCGTGTTGGGCGCTTCGTGAATGACTTCGACGGTGAAGTCAGTGTGCTGGCCCTCCCCCGCGACATAGGCGCAAGCCAAGTGGAACGAGGCGCCGGCGCCGGCGAGGCGCGCCGACATCTGCTGGCGCGCGAGCGCAGGCGAAGCGGAAAGGATCATCCCACGATATGTGGCGTCCCGCGCGACCTCGATGCTGTCGGTGCGTACGACCACGCTTGGGCTCGCGCTCGTCGTGATGCGCAGGTGGCGCAGGCGCGCGCCGGGCTCGAGCGCGATCGCGGTCAGGGCGTTGGCGAGGCTCTGCTTCTCCGCCGCGCCGTCGTCGATTTCGACGAGCGTGAGGTCGGCGCCCTCTTCGAGCGCGATCACGGACCTGGTGTGCGCCATCGTGCCGCCTTCCGACAGCGTGGAACGCAGCAAGACAGGAGCGCCGACGCGCACGTTGCGGCCGACGCGGATCAAGGCGCCGTCGCTCGCGAAGGCGAGGTTCAGATTCTCCAGCGCGCCATCCGTGGGCTGCAGCCACTGGCGCAACCACAGCGCGGGCATGGCGAGCGCGTCGGCGAGGCGGATGATCTCCAAGCCGTCGGGCAGATCGTCGGGCGTGGGCGTGGCGACCAAACGCCCGCCGTTGATGTCGATGCGATGCGCCTTGAGTCCATCAAAAATCGCGGCGGGCGTGATGCCCTTCCCTTGCGCGAGGTCGAGACCGCCTTCGAGCTTGTTGGCGAAGTCGGTGTACTTCCACGCCTCGATGCGCCGATGCGGCAAGCCGTCGCGCATGACGCGGGCCAGCGCCTCGGCGCGCACCGGCTGCAACCACGACGTGCCGGGCAGCGACGCGCGCGCTTTGGCGAAGAGCGTCGCGAAGTCGCTCTCGGGCGTTGTGCGGGCGGTGGTTTCGACTGCGGCCATCAGGCTGCCTTCACAATCTCATCGTAACCGCGCGCCTCAAGCTCGCGCGCAAGCTCGGGGCCACCGGACTTGGCGATGCGCCCGGCCGCCAGCACGTGCACGCGGTCGGGCACAATGTGATCCAGCAGGCGCTGATAGTGCGTGATGACGAGGAAACTGCGGTCGGGCGCGCGCAGGGCGTTCACGCCCTCGGCCACGAGCTTCAGCGCGTCGATATCGAGGCCCGAATCGGTTTCGTCGAGGACGGCGAGGCGCGGCTTCAGCACCGCCATCTGCAACACTTCATTGCGCTTCTTCTCGCCGCCGGAAAAGCCGACGTTGACGGCGCGTTTCACCATCTCGTCGCTCATCGACAGTTTTTCGCGTTCCTCTTTCATGCGTTTCAGGAATGCGACGGCGTCGACCTCTGGCTCGCCGCGCGCCTTCAGCTGCGCGTTCAACGCCGTGCGCAGGAAGTTGATCGTGGTGACGCCGGGGATTTCGACCGGATATTGCAGCGCGAGGAAGATGCCGGCGGCGGCGCGCTCCTCGGCCTTCATGTCGAGCAGGTTCTGTCCGCGGAACGTGACGGAGCCCGCGGTCACTACATAACCTTCGCGGCCCGCGAGCACGTAAGACAGCGTCGACTTGCCCGAACCGTTCGGCCCCATGATCGCGTGGACCTCGCCCTCGCCGAGCGAGAGCGTCAGGCCTTTCAGAATCTTCTTCCCGTCGACGGTGACGTGCAGGTCCTTGATCTCAAGCATCTCTATTGTCTCGATATTCGCGCCAAGTGGCGGAGTGGCCAAAGATGAATCTGAGGAAACCGAACGCGACGGCAAATACGAAAACGACCGCGGCGATGGCAAAGATCGCGGACGCCACGACCGCCGCAAGGATGACCACTGCGATCACCAAAATCGCGAACAGCAACGTCGCCAGCCAACCCTGCCAGGTCACGGGGTAGTTCTGGAAAATGTATCGTCTGCGGACGAACCAAATTTCGCGGCTGTCGCTCATCCCACGCTTCCTTCCAAGCTCACGCCGATCAATTTTTGCGCTTCCACGGCAAACTCCATCGGCAGGTTCTGCAGCACCTCGCGGCAGAAGCCGTTGACGATGAGGGTCACCGCCTCCTCCGCCGGGATGCCGCGCGAGAGGCAATAGAAGAGTTGATCGTCGCTGATCTTCGACGTCGTCGCTTCGTGTTCGAACTGGGCGCTCGGGTTGCGGCATTCGATGTAGGGCACGGTATGGGCGCCGCATTTCGTGCCGATGAGGAGCGAGTCGCATTGCGTGTAGTTGCGGGCGTTCTCGGCCTTGCCGTGGGCGCTGACGAGACCGCGATAGGTGTTTTGTGCGTGGCCGGCCGAGATGCCCTTCGAGATGATGCGCGAGCGAGTGTTCTTGCCCAGATGCGTCATCTTGGTGCCGGTGTCGGCCTGCTGATAGTTGTTGGCGATCGCGATCGAGAAGAATTCGCCGACCGCGCCGTCGCCGCGCAGGATGCAGCTTGGATATTTCCACGTGATCGCGGAGCCGGTTTCGACTTGCGTCCAGCTGATCTTCGAGTGAGCGCCCCGACAATCGCCGCGCTTGGTGACGAAGTTGTAGATGCCGCCTTTGCCGTCCTTGTCGCCGGGATACCAGTTTTGCACGGTCGAATACTTGATCTGCGAACTTTCTCCGACGGCCACCAATTCAAC
>JBGOVA010000275.1:0-4689 GCA_041477875.1 Micropepsaceae bacterium
CGCCGATCTGGCCGCCGTCCGCGCGGCGCTCGCCGCGCCGAACTTCCTTCTCAAGATCATTCCGCATGTCGACGGTTCGCCGCGCATCTGCGAGATCGTGGAATACGCGCTCGAAGATGTGGCACTCAAGGGCGCGTGGACCGGCCCCGCCGCGCTCGAACTGAATCCGCATGCGCTCGCGCCCGTCGCGGAACTTCCGGTTCTCGAAGTCGTTTCGGCGGTGCACGTCCTCGCCGATCTGACACTCGGGCTCGGCAAAGTCGTCCACGATTATCTCGTTTAGAAAAGGCACCCCTTATGCGTCTCAAAGACAAAGTCGCCGTCATCACCGGCGCCGCCAGCGGCATCGGCAAGGACATCGCCATCGTTTTCGCCAATGAAGGCGCCAAAATCGTCATCGCCGACCTCAATCAGGAGGGCGCCGACGCCGTCGCCAAGGACCTCGGCGGTCCGACGAAGGCAATGGGCGTCGCAATGGACGTCACCGACGAAGAGCAGGTCGAGACCGGCATCGCGAAAGCGGTGCGCGCCTTCGGCAAGATCAATGTGCTGATCAGCAATGCCGGCATTCAGATCGTGGAGCATCTCGACCAGTTCGAGTTCGCAAAATGGAAGAAGCTGCTGGCCATTCACCTCGACGGTGCGTTCCTGACGACGCGCGCGGCCCTACGCCGGATGTACGCGCAAAAGACCGGCGGCAGCATCATCTACATGGGCTCGGTCCATTCCAAAGAGGCCTCGCCCCTGAAGGCGCCCTACGTCACGGCGAAGCACGGCTTGATCGGGCTTGCCAAAGTCGTCGCGAAGGAAGGTGCCGCGCACAACGTTCGCGCCAACGTGATCTGCCCGGGCTTCGTGCGCACGCCGCTGGTCGACAAACAGATCCCCGAACAAGCGAAGGAACTCGGCATCTCCGAACAAGAGGTGATCAAAAACGTGATGCTGAGGGAAACCGTCGACGGCGAATTCACGACCGTCGACGACGTCGCGCAAACCGCCTTGTTCCTGGCCTCGTTCCCGACGAACGCCCTGACCGGCCAATCGATCGTGGTCAGCCACGGCTGGTTCATGCAATAGCGCTTCGACTCAGACGTCCAGCCACTCGATCCACGCGCCATGCGGGTGCGCGTGGGCGATGGTTTTCGTCTCGCCGCCCGGCCACAGCGTCAGGCGCAGCTCCGGCGGCTGGTCGGGCGCGTACTGTTCGAGCGAAAGCCACGCCAGCGGCGCCGCCGCGGTGGCGCGCCCGCCCGCCTCATCCAGCGCCGCGCGCGCCCGCGCGCGCGTCTCCTTCGAGAGGTATTGCCAGACGATCGTGTGCACGACGACGGTTGCAACACCGGGCGCGGGCGTCGCCAAACGCCGCTCGAGCCACTCGGCCGCGTCCGCCTTTTCGAGTGGCGGCTTCTCGCGCTGCGCGAGCGCGATTGCCGCTTCAAGCCGCGCCAACCGATCCGCCTGCTCGGGCCACACATAAGCGATCAGCCGGTCCGCGGCCCCTGGCAGCGTGAGATCGATCGGCGCGCGGTCGCAGCCCCGCCGCTCGACGACGCGCGGCAGCTCGACCACCCCGCACCACGGCCCGCGCCACTCGGCCGCAATCGTCAGCGGCGCATCGGCGCTTCCGACGAAACGCTCGCCGTAGCGATAGGCATAGCGGTCCCACATCAGATTGAGCCCCGCGCTGGCACCAAGTTCGAGCACCCGCAACGGCAGCGCCGTGCGCCGCGCCACCTCCGCGTAACCCGGCATCAGCACAGCCGAGCGGCCCGTTTCGTTCGTCTGCGGCGGGCCGGAGAGCACATCGCGCACGAATTCAAGATTGGCGGCGACGGCTGCCTCGACCTCGCGCGCAACGGCATCGCCGTCCCATGCCGCGCGCCCGTGCGGCGGATAATAAGGAGCAAGGCGCGGCGCCCGCCCAGTCCGCACCATCAGATGCAACGCGCCCGCAATCCTCAGCGCCAACGCATCAGCCAGCGGATTGCCGGGCCACGGCACGACGAGCGGCGCCAGCGCGCCCCCGCCGACCAGACTGTCGCGAATGACTTCAAGGATGTTTGCGGTGAACGGCGCATCCCCTCCGCGGCACCACGCAATTTGCCCTTCGACGGCGGGAAGGATGCGATCGAGCCCGACAGGCGTGGCGGCGGTGGCGTTCATTTGGCGATCCCCGAAGCGTGCCACCGCCGATACGCGCCCGCCGTGCACCGATCAAGATTGATCAACCCGATCAACATTCGATTGGCTCGCCGCGTTGTGTGACGGGCGCGACGACCTTTTCGCAAAGTTCACTCGCCAAACGTTCTCGCGCGGCGCAGACTTTCATCTCCATCGAAGCATCGAGCCGCCAGGTACGACGCAGCCGTCGGCTCTCGCAAAGCTGGGAAGTTTCCGCATGACCGCCCTGCAGTATGCCGTCGCCCCAAAGGCGTTCGGCCCGCACACGTTTCGCATTCTTCTGGACTCGTTCGAAGAGGCGCTGGGTTCGCTCAGCGCGTCGCAATTGTCGACGATGCCCGCGGCTCGGATGCGCGACTTGCTCGCGCGCCGCATCATCAGCCTGGCCGAGCACGGCGAGCTCGATCCCGAACGCCTGCGCGACGGCGCCCTCGCGCACGCCGCGCGGATGCTGCGCTACTATCGCGGCGCCGACCGCCGCTAGCGGCGACACCAAGTGTCGTGCAACCACGGGTACCGGGTAGTCAGCCGCCCGGCGCAGGCACGAGGCCGAGCAGCTTGCGCTCGTAGTCGCGCCAGCCGATGTCGGCGACGGCCGCGGCCGCATTCACACGTGCCACGCTCTGCGGCGTGCGCGCATAGACGAACGCGGCGGCGGAATAATCGTCGCTGCGTTCGGCGAGCGAGAACGCGTGCAGCCGGTTCGACCCCAGCGCCTCGCCCATGATCCAGCCGTTCCCGGCGAGCGCGTAGCGTTTTTCGAACGTCTCCACCAAATGCGCCTCGCCCTTGGGCACCATCAGCGCGCCGATCTGTTGGATCGTCGCCTTCATCTCGCGCTGGAAGATCAAAGGATCCGGTAGATGCCAGCGATAGAAGCCGACAAAATCGGGCTTCGCCGGCGGCGAAGACACGTTCGTCGGCGGGGCAACGATGAGCGGCGCACCCTGATAGGGCGCTGTGTGCGCGCCCATGCCCCACGCCGTGCCGACATAATCCTCAAGCCCCGTGCCGCAGATCGTGGGGTTGGCGCCGTCGCCGTCGCGATAGAATTTGAACTCGCCCTCGCCGTACCAGACCATGTCGTCCGGCAGCACGCGCACCCCGACGACGCACCCCAGAAACCGCCCCGGCCCCTCGAACCCCTGCGCAATCACGAAATCGCGCTTCGGCACGGTCGGATTCTCGCGCGCGAACGCGACGTGCAGATAGCCCGCATCCTGGCCCACGCGCTCCAACGTGCAATCGATCTGATAGTAGAACAGGATCGGCCGCGTACCCGCGTTGGTCAGCTCGACGCGCATGTGCTTGGCGAACGGCATCGGGAAATAGGCGTTGAGCCCGCGCCCCTCCTGCACCGCGGTCAGCGCGGTGACACAATGCACCATCCGCCCGTGCGGCAGCCCGAAGAAATCGAGACACGGCACCGAGATGCTGGGCTCCGCCCGCCCGTCATAGAACACCTCCAGCATCACCGCCCGCATCGCCTCCGGCGCCGCCTGCCGAAACGTCATCCAGACATGCCGAACCCGCCCCGGCCCTTCGATATCGGCGAGCACGATCCGCTCGCCCGGCGCAACGCTCCGATTGGGCGCGCCCTTGCGCCCGTCCGCCGCCGTGCCGCCGGCGCCGCGCGCGCCGGCGGGATTCTCAAAACTGATCGAGCGGCAATCGAGTGAGGTCTCGATGCGAGACGGGTCGTCGAAGAGATTCATGGCCCTCACGCCGGCGATTGAATGCTGCGCACGATGCCGAGCAGCGTCGTGCGCGGCAGGAAGGGCGCGAGCGTCGCGGTCACGCGGTTGCGCAGGCCCGTGATCTTGACGCGCTTGTTCGCCTGCCACGCGTCGTAACCCATGCGCGCGACGGTCATCGACGGCATCGGCGTGCCGACGCGGCTGAGGCGCGTGGCGCCGGTGCCGGCGCGTTCGCGGAACTTGCTGACGGTGGGGCCGGGGCAGAGGCAACTGACTTTCACGCCCGTGCCGCGCGCCTCTTCCCACAAGGCTTCCGAGAACGACAGCACGAAGGCCTTCGACGCATAGTAGATCGCCATCAACGGCCCCGGCTGAAACGCGGCGGTCGACGCGACGTTCAACACGCCGCCGCGCTTGTTCGCGAGCATCGCCGGCCAATAGATATGCGTGAGTTCGACGAGCGCGCGGTCGTTGAGATCGATCATCCCGAGCTGCGTCGCAAGATCGGAGCCGTTGAAAGCGCCGGCGTGACCGTAGCCCGCGTTGTTTACCAGCACGTCGACGGCGAGGCCTTTCGCTTTGATTGCCACGGCGAGTTTGGCACCGCCGCCGATCGCACCGAGATCGACCGCAATGGGCGTCGCGGCGACCTTGTGCGTTCTCGCCAAACGATCGGCCACTTCGCGCAACGCGCTTTCCGTGCGCGCCGCGAGGATGAGGTTGTAGCCGTCCTTGGCAAAGCATTCGGCGAGATCGACCCCGATGCCTGCGGACGCACCGGTGACGAGCGCGGTCTGTCCCTCGCCTTTTC
>JBGOVA010000305.1:0-3473 GCA_041477875.1 Micropepsaceae bacterium
CGCGGCGTCGTCAAGGGTATCAAGCCGCCGCGCGAATACGACATGGCGACGCTCACCGGCTCGCCGACCGAGCTCGCACGCTTTCTCGCCTCGCCGGAGGCCGAGGCCGCGCGCGTCGACGAACCCGCCCGCCTCCGCCGCCTGCCGCCTGCCAAGCAGAAGTAAGAGTTAGTCAGGGAGTCCATCATGACCGACGAAGCGCCCGCCACGACGCCGGAACCAACATCGAAACCGATGCCGCTCGGCACGCTCGTGCGCGTCGTCGGCATCACCATCGCATTCGTCGGCTTGGTGGCTCTGGGCTACTTCGCGCTCAAGCAGCGGCCCGCGACAATCACGGCGGGCGCCGACCAGCGTCCGCGCGCGCACGCGCTCAACGCCCCTCTCGGGACGCCGGTCTTGCGCCGCGTGATGCTCTCGACCGGCGGCGTCGGTTACTTCGAATACGAAGCCCAGGTCTTCGGCGACCAGCAACTCTCGCTGCCCGTGCGCATGGACCAGGTCGACGACGTCCTGAAGAGCATCGTGGTCTTCGACGACAAGGGCAACACCGGCTTCGTCCAGCTGCCCTCGCGCGCGCCGCTGTCGGACATTTTTCGCGGGCTGCCCTTCGGCCCCGACGCGCTGGACTCGAACGCCGCCCTCGTCGACGCGCTCAAGGGCGCCGAAGTCTCGGTGCGCGCCGATTCCAACATCGGCGGCCGCATCGTCAGCGTGAACAAGGAAGACGTGAAAATCCCCGGCGACGACGCGATCGTCACGCATCACCGCGTCGGCGTCATGACGTCGGGCGGCTTGAAGCAATTCGTCCTCGAAGAGGCCTCCTCGGTGACCTTCACCGACCCCGTCCTGGCCAAGCAGATCGACCAAGCGCTCGCCTCCGTCGCCGAGCATCGCGAAGGCCAGGGCCGCACGCTGAAAATCCGCGCCAACGGCAACGGTTCGCGCACTCTGACCATCGCCTATGTCGTCGAGGCGCCGCTGTGGAAGTCGTCCTACCGCATCACCGCGCTCGGCGACGGCAAGGCGCACATGCAGGGCTGGGCCGTCCTCGAAAACGTCAGCGGCAACGACTGGGTCGACGTCGACCTGACCGTCATCACGGGCAACCCGGTGACGTTCCGCCAAGCGCTCTATTCGACGTACTACGTCGCGCGCCCCGAAATCCCCGTCGAAGTGCTGGGCCGCATCCTGCCCAAGCCGGACGAAGGCGCCGTCTCCACAGGTGAGCGGGAGGAAAAGGCTGCGATGGACGCGCCAGCGCCGCCGCCGCCGCCCTCGCCCGCGATGGCCGCGCCGATGGGCAGAGCAAGGGGAGAAGGCGCCATGGGCGGCGCGCTCGCCACCAGCACGCCCGCCAAACCCATTGCCGCGGAATCGAAAGAAGCCGCGACCCAAGTGACCTTCCGGATGCCCTTCAACGTCACGGTGTTGAACGGCCAGTCCTTGGCGGTGCCGATCATCGACACCGAAATGCCGGGCGAACTCGTCTCGCTCTATCAACCCGACACGCACCCGCGCCATCCCTTGGCCGCGCTCAAGCTCGTCAACAGTTCGGACAAGAGCTTGCCCGGCGGCGCGCTGACGCTC
Source organism: Micropepsaceae bacterium (assembly GCA_041477875.1). GTDB lineage: Bacteria > Pseudomonadota > Alphaproteobacteria > Micropepsales > Micropepsaceae > SZUA-430. The sequence goes on from JBGOVA010000305.1 coordinate 1,591, forward strand.
TACGAGCGCGACAAGGACGGCGTGACCTCGTACGACGGCGACGCGCAGCTCGCCACCTTGCCCACCGGCGAGACGCGGATGCTGAGCTTCGCGCTCGACCAAAAGGTCCAGATCGACCGCGAAGACAAAGCCGAACAGCGCATCTCCAAGGCAACGCTGGCGAACGGCATCTTCAAGGCTTCAATCGTCGATCAGCGCACCACGGTCTACACGATCAAAGGCGCGGCCAAGGAAGACCGCAAGATCGTCATAGAACATCCGCGCCAGGCGGGTTGGGAATTGATCACGCCCGATCCGAAAGCGGCCGAGATGACCGACACCGCCTTCCGCATCCCCTTCGACGTGAAGGCGGGCGCCACGATCAAGCAGACCGTAACGACGCAATGGCCGCGCGACGAGGAGCAACAGCTCGTCGACTTGGGCCTCGACGTCGTGCTCGCCTACGCGTCGAACGACAATCTGACGCCGGCCCAACGCGCGGCCTTCACCCGCATGGGCGAAATCAAGCGCACCATCGAAGCCTACGACCGCCAAATCGAAACCGAAGGCGAAGCCCGCGACCGCGTCTTCGAGGATCAAGAACGCATCCGCGAGAACATCAAGGCGGTGCCCGCAGGCGACCTGCAAGCGCGCTACCTGCGCTCCATGGGCCAGCTCGAAGACCAAGCCGACACCCACAAGAAAGCAATCGACCGCCTCGAACAACAACGTGCCGCCGAGCAACAGAAACTCGCCGACTACGTTTCGGGGTTGCAGCTCTAAAACAATCGCCGTCAGGGTGCTGCCATGCCATCACCCCTCGCCCCTCCATCTACTGGAAGGGACGGGGGTGAATTGTCGACACGCGACCCGCTCGTGCTACACACCCGTCACAAACGCGCACTAGAGTGCGGCTCTCGGGGGGTAAACTATGTCCGCAACACACCGTATCATCGCTTCGGCTTTCCTCGCTGCGAGCCTCATCGCGGTCGCCCGCGCCGCCGACGGCCCGCTGGTGCAAGCCGACGACCCCTACTTCACGAGCGCCAACGAACAGCTGCGCGCCAACCTCAAGCGCCAGCCCAACACCCATCGCGCCAAGAACATCATCCTCTTCATCGGCGACGGCATGGGCATCGCGACCGTGACCGCCGCGCGCATCTATCAAGGGCAAAAGGCCGGCCGCGACGGCGTGTCGAACAAGCTGACGTTCGAAGCGCTGCCCTACTCCGCTTTTTCGCGCACCTATTCGCATGATTCGCAGGTCACGGACTCCGCGCCCTCGGCGAGCGCCATGACGACGGGCGTCAAGTCGCGCAACGGCGTCCTCAACGTCGACTCGAGCGTGCCCGAGAACGACTGCGCTGCGGGCCTTGCCCACCCCACAACGACGATCGCCGAACTCGCGGAAATCGCCGGCATGTCGACGGGCGCCGTGACGACCACCCGCATCACCCACGCGACCCCCGCCGCGGTCTACTCGCACTCCGCCGGGCGCGATTGGGAAGCCGACGCGGATCTGCCTGAGGATGCGGTCAAAGCCGGCTGCGTCGACATCGCGCGCCAGCTCGTCGAAATGCACTACGGCGACGGGCTCGAGGTCGCCATGGGCGGCGGTCGCGAACGCTTCACGACGGTCGACGCCGCCGATCCGGAGTATCCCGACAAGAAGGGCATGCGCAAAGACGGCAAGGATCTGACCAAGGCCTGGCTCGACCGCTATCCGACAAACGGCGCCTACGTTTGGAACCGCAAGGGTTTCGATGCGCTGAACACCGCGAAAGTGAGGCACTTGCTCGCGCTGTTCGAACCCAGCCACATGCAATTCGAACTCGACCGCGCCAAGGATGCGGCCGGCGAGCCCTCGCTCGCCGAAATGACGGTCAAGGCGATCGACATCCTGA
>JBGOVA010000287.1:0-4164 GCA_041477875.1 Micropepsaceae bacterium
GCGTCGACGCCCGCCGGCACGCGGGTCAGGCGGTCGGCTCGGAGCGTGCGATAGGCGGCGTTCGACCCGAGTACCGTCATATCGGCCACCCGGTCGCCAAGCTGAAAGCCGCTCACGCCATCGCCGAGCTGATCGATTTCCCCGACGACATCATATCCCAGCACGAACGGCGGCCGGCGGGCCGCTGTTTGCGGGTAGACGTGGCGCCGGATCGTTACGTCGGTGTACTCCAGACCCGAGGCGAGCACGCGAACTCGCACCTCGCCCCGGCCGGCCGTCGGCAGGGGAGCTTCGACCACCTCGAGCCCGTCGGGACCGCCGAAGCGCCTGACTTGAACAACACGATTGCGCGTCCCCAAGACGGCAGTGAGAGCGTTCTGGTTCATTGGTGCACCTCTTGCAGATGCTGGCCGCGCAACAGACTTGCGGTGAAAGAATCGCCGGCGTGTACAGGCCTCGTTACAACCGATGGCCGACGGCCCACGCTTTCAAATTAGAATGCGTTCGTTGCTACTCGCATTCGAATGAATAACTTCATCTACGGCTTGAGCATTGACTCAGATCAAAAACGAGTCGCTTTTTGGTCACGTGGTATGGGTCAAAGCAAATAGTGTCGAACATGACTTGGTTTAGTTGATGAGGGAGTGAGCGAATGTCCGCTTCCGGCGATTTCCAGACACGAACGCGGCAGTACCGAGCAGAGACGTGCGCTACTGCGACAAGCGCCACTGTCATCGCCCACCAAACCTCGGCACGCGCTTCTTGCCCGCTCTTCGGCTTGGGACAAGAGCGGGCGGGACGCCCGCGGTCCCAGGGACGCTCGTGGTCTTTCCGAATGACTTTCGCGAGACGTCGTTCTATAATTGTTCTCATTCGAATTTGGCCGTTCGCCTAGCGTCAGGGCGGCAGATTCGCTGCGACTTGAAAGTGTCGATGTCGGTTGGAGCAATGCTCGTTCGCGTGACGTCACATGTGATGGCAGCGTGATGGCAAAAATGGCGGGCAGCCGCCAATGTGATGGCGTGATGGATCGGATTGCTTCTGTTTTCTGGCGGTTGCCTTTGGCGGTCAGTGCAACTTTCGCACGATGACGTTGCCGGCCGAATAGCCTGCGCCGAAGGAGCAGATCACGCCGAGGTCGCCGGGTTTGAGGTCGTCGCTGTATTTGTGGAAGGCGATGATCGAGCCGGCCGAACTCGTGTTCGCGTAGGTGTCGAGGATGACCGGGGACTCGCCCTCTTTCGGGTCGCGGCCCAAGACCTTGCGCGCGATGAGTTCGTTCATGCCGATATTCGCCTGATGCAGCCACAGCCGCGCCAAGCTTTCGGGCGGGATCTTCTCGTCGGCGAGATGGGCGATGATGAGTTCGGCCACCATCGGCACGACTTCCTTGAAGACCTTGCGGCCTTCCTGGACGAAGAGCTTGTCCGGCTTGCCGACGCCCTCGGGCGCGGTGCGGTTCAGGAAACCGAAATTGTTGCGGATGTTGTTCGAGAATTGCGTCTTGAGGCGCGTGCCCAGAATCTCCCAGGCGTGCTTGCCGCGCGCTTTCTCTTTCGGCTCGAGGACGATGGCGGTCGCGACGTCGCCGAAGATGAAGTGGCTGTCGCGGTCGCGGAAGTTCAGATGGCCGGACCAGATTTCCGGGTTGACGACGAGGGCGGCCCGCGCGTTGCCGCAGCGGATCATGTCGGCCGCCGCCTGCATGCCGAAGGTCGCCGACGAGCAGGCGACGTTCATGTCGAAGCCGAAGCCGTTGCAGCCGAGCGCGTTCTGCACCTCGACGGCGATCGCCGGATAGGCGCGCTGAAGGTTCGAACAGGCGACGAGCACGCAATCGATGTCTTGGGGTTTCTTGGCCGCGCGGTCGAGCGCTTCCTTCGCGGCAGTCACCGCCATTTCGGCGAGGATCGAGAGCTGATCGTTCGGCCGCTCGGGGATGCGCGGGCACATCACGTTGGGGTCGAGGATGTGGTCCTTCTCGACGACGTAGCGGCTCTTGATGCCGGAGGCCTTGAGCACGAACTCGGTGCTCGATTCCTGAAGGGGTTGCGCCTTGCCGGCGGCGATGTCGGCCGCGTGCTCGGCGTTGAATTTCTTGACGTAGGCGTTGTAGGAGGCGACCAGCTCGTCGTTGCTGATCGAATAGGGCGGTGTGTAGAGGCCGGTGCCGCTGATCGCGATGGGCGTCACGATTAACCCTCATAGTGGACGCGTGTTTTGGCTGGTTTAGCCCATTGCATGGGCGCGCGCATCCCCCCAATCTCCGGCGTCGTTTGTGCAGTGCAAGGTCTGACGTGAAGCAGGACAAGACGTGACTGGACGAAAGAAAGCGCTGGTTCTGTTTTCCGGCGGGCAAGATTCGGCAACGTGTCTCGCCTGGGCGCTGGAGGCGTTCGACGTTGTGGAGACCGTCGGGTTTTCGTACGGCCAGCGGCATGCGGTGGAGCTCGAGTGCCGGGCGCGGTTCGCCGATGCGCTGAAGCGGCGCTTCCCCAAATGGGCGGCGAAGCTCGGCGAGGATCACGTGCTCGATCTTTCGCTGATCAAGGATCTGGGCAAGACGGCGCTGACGGGCGATGTCGAGATCGCGATGGGCAGCAACGGATTGCCGACGACGTTCGTGCCCGGGCGCAACATCTTCTTCTTCACCTCGGCCGCCGTCGTCGCGTACCGGCGCGGGATCAAGCATCTCGTCGGCGGGATGTGCGAGACGGACTATTCGGGCTATCCCGACTGCCGCGACGACACGTTGAAGAGCCTGCAGGTGAGCTTGAGTCTGGGTCTGGATTCGCGCGTCGTGATCGAGACGCCCTTGATGTGGCGCGACAAGGCGGCGACGTGGGCCCTGGCGGAAGAGCTCGGCGGGCAGGCGCTCGTCGAGCTCATCGTCGAGGAGACGCATTCCTGCTATCGCGGCGACCGCTCGCGCCGGCACGATTGGGGCTACGGCTGCGCCGCGTGCCCGGCGTGCGAATTGCGGGCGAACGGTTTTGCCCGCTATAAGGCCGCTCGCATCCCATGACATACGCGGTCAAAGAGATTTTCTACACGCTGCAAGGCGAGGGGCTACGCGCCGGTCGCCCGGCCGTGTTCTGCCGTTTCGCCGGCTGTAATCTGTGGTCGGGGCGCGAGGAAGACCGCGCGGAGGCCGTCTGCCAATTCTGCGACACGCAGTTCGTCGGAACGGACGGCGAGGGCGGCGGCAAGTTCGAAACGGCGGATGGATTGGCGCGCGCGATCTTCGCGCAGTGGCCGAACAACGGCGGCGGGGCGCGCTATGTCGTGTTCACGGGCGGCGAGCCGTTGCTGCAGCTCGACCCGGCGCTGATCGAGGCGATGCACGCGCTCCATTTCGAGGTCGCGATCGAGACGAACGGCACGATCGCGGCACCCGCGGGCATCGATTGGATCTGCGTCAGCCCGAAGGCCGGCGCGCCCTTGGTGCAAAAACAGGGACATGAACTGAAGCTCGTCTATCCGCAGGACGGGGCGGAGCCCGAGCGGTTTCAGTCGCTCGCGTTCGAGAACTTTTTGCTGCAACCGATGTGGGGCGACGACACGGCCGAGAACATGCTCGCCGCCGCGCAGTACTGCAAAGCGCATCCGCTTTGGCGGTTGAGCCTGCAGACGCACAAGTGGGTCGGCATTCCATGATGTCGATCACGAAAGAGTTTCGTTTCGACGCCGCGCACTTTCTGCCGACGGCGCCGAAGGGCCATCCGAATTCGCGCATGCACGGGCATTCGTTCGCGGTCGCGCTGACGCTCGAGGCAGAGCCCGATCCGGTCAAAGGCTGGATCCGCGATTTCGCCGAGGTCGAGCGCGCGATCGGCGAGTTGCGCGGACGGTTGGACCATCATCTGTTGAACGAGATCGAGGGTCTCGAACTGCCGACGCTCGAGCGGTTGGCGCGCTTCATCTTCGACGAGCTACGCCAGGTGCTGCCGGAAATCGCTGCCGTCACCGTGCGGCGCGATTCGCTCGGCGAAGCGTGCACCTATCGGAGGGCGTGATGGCGAAGGACAAGCTCACGCAGCTCGGGCAGGCGACGAAGCTGCCGGCCTCACCCGATGAGGCGCAGCTGGAGCGCGTCGCCAATCCGCACGCGGACACCGACTATCTCGTGCGGTTCGCGGCGCCCGAGTTCACGACGCTGTGCCC
>JBGOVA010000251.1:0-5358 GCA_041477875.1 Micropepsaceae bacterium
GAGAGCCAAACCGCGCCCGCCGCCGTCTTGCCCATCTTCGCGCCCGACGACGTTGTGATCAGCGGCGAAGTCAAACCGAACAATTCCACATTGTCCGTCCGCCGCGCCAGATCGATCCCCGAGACGATATTGCCCCACTGGTCCGAGCCGCCCATCTGCAGGCGGCAGCCGTAACGGCGGTAGAGTTCGGCGAAATCGTAAGCCTGCAGGATCATGTAGTTGAACTCGAGGAAGGTCAGCGGCTGCTCGCGGTCGAGGCGCAGCTTCACGCTGTCCATCGCGATCATGCGGTTGATCGTGAAATGCCGTCCGATCTCGCGCAGGAACGGAATGTAGTCGAGCTTGTCGAGCCACTCGGCGTTGTCGACCATGATCGCATCCGTCGGCCCGTCGCCGAATTTCAGGAAGCGCCTGTAGATCTCCATGTGGCGAACCTTGTTCGTCTCTATTTGCTCGTCGGTCAGAAGCTGGCGCGATTCGTCCTTGCCGGAAGGATCGCCGATCTTGGTCGTTCCCCCGCCGACAACGACGATCGGCTTGTGCCCGCCCCGCTGCAGCACGCGCAGGCGCATGATCTGCGTCAGGTTGCCGATGTGAAGGCTTGGCGCCGTGCAATCGAAGCCGATATAGCCCGCGACGCGCTCCTTCATCATCAACGCATCGAGCCCCTCGGGGTTCGTGCATTGGTGGAAATGTCCGCGCTCGGCGAACTCTTTCAAGAAAGCGGAGCGGTGCGCGCTCATGGTCTATAAAGCCCCATTGAGAGTCGGAAAGGGCGGGGTGTGTAGCACGAAATGACGCGCGTCCTGAAGGCGATAGGCCTGATGAGCGGCACCTCGATGGACGGCATCGACGCCGCAATCCTCGACACCGACGGCGAACGCATCCACGCGTTTGGCCCAACGCGTTTTGCACCATATTACCCGCAAATGCGCGCCGCGCTGCGCTTGGCGATCGAGCGGGCCGCGTCAATTCGCGCGGCTGGTCCTCTGCCGCCGGATATCGAATTGCTCGAACGCGAACTGACCGACATCCACGCGAACGCAGTGTTAGCGCTGCTGGCCGAGGCGAACCTCGAACCTCGCCAAATCGACGCTATCGGCTTTCACGGCCAGACGCTGATCCATCGCGCCGCTGGCCGGACGACGCTTCAAATCGGCTCGGGCCAGGGCTTGGCCGCCGCGACCGGAATCGACGTCGTCGGCGATTTCCGCACCGCCGACATGCGCGCAGGGGGACAGGGGGCGCCCCTCGTTCCGATCTATCACGCAGCGCTGGCGGTGGCGCGAGCACCGGTCGCCGTGCTGAATATCGGCGGCGTCGCCAATGTGACATTCGTTGGTCGCGGCGGTGCGCTGCTCGCATTCGACACCGGCCCAGGAAACGGACCCATCGACGACTGGGCGCTCGAACACACCGGCAAGCCCATCGACGAATCCGGCGCGCTCGCCGCAAAGGGCCACGTGAACGAAAACGTCATCGCGCATTTGCTTCAACACGCATACTTCGCCAAGCCGGCGCCGAAATCGCTCGACCGCATGGATTTCGCATTGGACATGGCGCGCAATCTCGCACCCGAAGATGGCGCCGCGACACTGACCGCCTTCACCGCGCGATCGATCGCGAAAGCTCGCGACCACTTTCCCGAACCACCACGCGAATGGGTTGTTTGCGGCGGCGGCCGACACAATCCAACGCTCATGCGCGAGCTTCGCGCGGCGCTTCAGGGCGCGAGCGTGATCACCGCGGAAGATGCGGGCTGGCGAGGCGATTTCATCGAAGCCGAAGCCTTCGCCTATCTAGCCGCGCGTTCGCTGCGCGGACTGCCGATCAGCTACCCGATGACGACCGGCGTCGCGCGCCCGATGTCCGGCGGCGTTCTCTCGTCGCCGAAGCGCTAGCCGCTCTCTTCCACCGGTGGCATGCGCATGTCGAGGTAGTCTTCGACCGACTTCACCAGATCCGGCAGGTTCTGATCGAAGAAATGGTTCGCGCCCTCGATCTTCACTTGCGTGATCTTGATGCCGCGCTGTGCGTTCAGGCGATCGACGAGTTTCTGGACGTCGCCCTCGGGCGAAACCTGATCGTTGCGCCCGTGCACGATGAGGCCAGAGGCGGGGCAGGGCGCCAGGAACGTGAAGTCGTAAATGTTCGCCGGCGGCGCGATCGAGATGAAGGCGTGAATTTCGGGCCGCCGCATCAAGAGCTGCATGCCGATCCACGCGCCGAATGAGAACCCGACCACCCAGCACGTCTGTGCGCCCGGGTTCGTCGTCTGCAGCCAATCGAGTGCCGCCGCTGCGTCCGACAGCTCGCCGATCCCGCCGTCGAACACGCCCTGACTGCGCCCGACGCCTCGGAAATTGAACCGCAGCACCGAACAGCCGCGCCGCTGGAAGCAGTAGAACATCTCGTAGACGACGCGATTGTTCATCGTCCCCCCATGCGAGGGGTGCGGATGGAGAACCAGCGCGATCGGCGCCGTCTTGTGCTTCTGATGCTGATATTTCCCTTCAAGGCGGCCCGCGGGTCCGGTGAAAATCACGTCAGGCATAGCTTCATTGACCTCGTTGGGCGTCTTTGTTGATTCCCCAGGTCGGAATGGCGGATCCGGAGCCCGTTGAAATACTACATCCTATCAATGGGTTATTGGCCAAGTATGGATTGCACCCGCCAATACTTGACCTCCTCACTCGGGAAATCTATATCGCGCGATGGGAAGTGATCGGGCGCGCTTTCTAACATGGGTCAGGGGCGCAAAAGCAAGCAAATCGAGCAGGTCCAATGCGCTCCTGCCGGCTCGATCATCAGATAGGAGTTCCGCGCCATGAATCTAAGCACCAAAGGACGCTACGCCGTCATGGCGATGGTCGATTTGGCGCGCCACAGCAACGGCAAGCCCGTGGCGCTGAATGAGATCGCCCAGCGCCAGGAAATTTCGTTGTCGTATCTGGAGCAGCTTTTCGCCCGTCTGCGGCGCGGCGGCCTGGTCGTCAGCGCGCGCGGCCCCGGCGGCGGCTATCGCCTAGCGCGCGCGGCCGAGGAAACCCGCATCGCCGACATCATGATCGCAGTGGACGAGCCGATTAAGGCGACCCGCTGCGAAGTCGGCTCGCCGCGCGGCTGTACCGGTCATCAAGGCCGCTGCATCACGCATGATTTGTGGGAAGAACTCGGCCGCCAGATCCATATATTTTTGAGCGCGGTGACGGTCGCCGATGTCCTAAACAAGCGCGTGCTCGGCATGAGTCGCGCGGTCGCTTTTGAAACGCCGGCACGAGAACAAGAAGACGTTGCGGCATAACGACAGAAGATGCGCATCTACCTCGACTACAACGCGACCGCACCGCTGCGCCCCGAGGCGCGGGTGGCGATGATGTCCGCGCTCGACGAGCCGGGCAACGCGTTGTCCGTGCACGCGGAAGGCCGCCGGGCGCGCTCGATCGTCGAAAGTGCGCGCCGCCAGGTCGCGGCTCTCGTCGGTGCGTCGCCGGACGATGTGATCTTCACCAGCGGCGGCTCGGAAGCAAATGCGCTCGCGTTGCGCGGCGCCGTCCAAGGCGCGGCGGCGGCCGGCGAACGCATCACGCGCCTGATCGTATCCGCGATCGAACATGACTCGATCCTCGCGAACGCATCGGCGTGCGAGGAAACCATACCGGGACTGCGAGTTTTGAGCTGCCCGGCAACGCCGCAAGGTCTGATCGACCTCGGCGCGCTGAAGCGAACCCTGAGTGAAGGCAAAGGCCGTGCGCTCGTGTCGTTGATGGCCGCGAACAACGAGACCGGCGTGATCCAGCCGCTCGCCCAGGCGATCGCAGTGGCAAAGGTCAACGGCGCGCTCGTGCACTGCGATGCCGTGCAAGCCGCGGGCAAACAGCAACTGAGCTTCGCCGAACTCGGCCTCGACTACCTGACGCTCAGCGCACACAAGCTTGGCGGCCCGCAAGGGGCAGGCGCCTTGATCGCGCGTCAGGGTGCGCCCCTCCTTCGCCAGATCGCCGGCGGCGGACAAGAATTCGGCCGTCGCGCCGGCACGGAGAATGTCGCCGCCATCGCGGGCTTCGGCGCGGCCGCCCAAGCCGCAGCCCGCGACCTCGATGCTTGGAGCACGCGCGCGACATGGCGCCGGGACCTCGAACGAAGACTGACGATCGCTTGCGCCGACGCGGTCGTATTCGGCGGCGAGACGGATCGCTTGCCCAATACGATCTGCGTTGCGGCGCCGTCGATCCCGGCTGAGAACATGGTGATCGCGCTCGATCTCGATGGATTTGCCGTCAGCGCCGGCGCCGCGTGCTCGTCGGGCAAGGTCACGCAGAGCCACGTCTTGACCGCGATGGGCGTCGACCCGCATCTCGCCGGCTCCGCGATCCGCGTGAGCTTTGGCTGGAGTACGAATGAACAAGAATTGGCGGCCTTCGCCGACGCATGGGCGCGCATCGTCAAGCGCGCTCAGGCGCGCGCGACCGCCTGAAGGAACAACGATGGCCGAACAAGCGACAATCGATGCGGTCACGGCACGCGGCGCCGAGCGTTACAAATACGGCTTCGTCACCGACATCGAAAGCGACAAGGCCCCCAAAGGCCTGACCGCCGACACCATCCGTTTCATCTCGACAAAGAAGAGCGAGCCGGAGTGGATGCTCGAATGGCGCCTCTCGGCGTTCGAACGCTGGCAGACGATGCGCGAACCGCGCTGGGCGAAGCTGAAGTACCCCGCGATCGACTATCAGGACGCCTACTATTATTCCGCGCCGAAATCGAAACCGAAGCTCGACAGCCTCGATCAGGTCGACCCGAAGCTGCTTGAAACCTACAAGAAGCTGGGCATCCCGCTCACCGAACAAAAGCTGCTCGCGGGCGTCGCGGTCGACGCCGTGTTCGACAGCGTCTCGGTCGCGACCACGTTCAAGGGCAAGCTGAAGGAAGCCGGCGTCATCTTCTGCCCGATTTCGGAAGCGCTGCAGACGCACCCCGAACTCGTGCGCAGATATTTGGGCACGGTCGTCCCCATCACTGACAACTTCTTCGCGACGCTGAACGCTGCCGTCTTCAGCGACGGCTCGTTCGTCTACGTGCCGCCGGGCGTACGCTGCCCGATGGAGTTGTCGACCTATTTCCGCATCAATGAAGCGGAAACCGGCCAGTTCGAACGCACGCTGATCATCGCCGACAAGGGTTCGTACGTCTCCTATCTCGAAGGCTGCACCGCGCCCATGCGCGACGAGAACCAGTTGCATGCGGCCGTAGTCGAGCTCGTCGCGCTGGACGACGCGGAGATCAAATACTCGACCGTGCAGAACTGGTACCCCGGCAACGAAGAAGGCAAAGGCGGCATCTACAACTTCGTCACCA
>JBGOVA010000311.1:0-3250 GCA_041477875.1 Micropepsaceae bacterium
ACGTTCGGGTGTGCAGGGTCGAGATTGTAGAGCTCGCCGCGGTCTTGGAACATGAAGCCGAGACCATCCGGCACGAGTCCAGAGCCCATGCCGCGATAGTTCGATTGGATCAACGAAATCATCATGCCATCCTTGTCGGCGGCGGTTAGATACGTCGTGTCGCCCTGAACGAGCTTCACTTCGCCGGGGCCAATGTCGTCGTTCGCGCGATCCATGTGAATCAGCGCGCGGCGTTGCGCTGCGTACGCATCGGAGATGAGCGTTTTGACCGGCGCATTGTAGAAGGCAGGGTCGGCGAAGTATTTTGCCAAGTCTTCGAAGGCGAGACGCTTGGCCTCGACCATCACGTGCAACGCGTCGGCCGAGCCACGGCCCATTTTCTTCAGATCGTAGCCTTCGATGATCTTCAGGATCTGCAGCGCCGAGACGCCTTGCGTGTTGGGCGGCAGCTCGTAGACGTCGTAGCCGCGGTAGTTGACGCCGACGGGGTCGACCCAGTTGCCCGTGTGGGCGACGAAATCCTCGTAACGCAGGTCGCCGCCGATGCGCTTGAAATAGGCGTCGATCGTGCGGGCGATGTCGCCCTTGTAGTAGGCGTCGCGTCCGCCTTTCGCGAGCATCTCATATGTGCGGGCAAGGTCGGGGTTCTTGAAGATCTGCCCCTGTACCGGTGTCTTGGCGTCGATGAGATAGGTCGCCTTGGCGTTGGCGAGGTCTTCGATGTCTTTCGCGTTCTTGTTGAAGGCCTTGAAGTTGCGCGCCCAGTAGTACGCGACGAGCTGCGAGACGGGGTAACCTTCGCGCGCGTAGCCGATCGCCGGCGCCAAGACTTGGTCCATCGGTAACTTGCCGAAGCGTTCGTGCAGAGCGAACCAGCCGTCGACGGTGCCCGGCACGGTGACGGGCAGGGAGCCTAGCGACGGGATCGTCTTGCGGTCGCCGAGCTTTTTCTTCAGATCTTCAAGGCTGCGGCCCTTGGGCGAACGGCCGCTGCCGTTGTAGCCGTAGAGCTTGTTGGTCTTCGGGTCCCAGACGATGGCGAAGAGATCGCCGCCGACGCCGCAGCTGACAGGTTCCATGAGGCCCAGCGCCGCGTTTGCCGCGATCGCGGCGTCGATTGCGCTGCCGCCTTTCTTCAGGATGTCGACGGCGATTTGCGTCGCGAGCGGCTGTGCCGTTGCGGCCATGCCGTGTTGGGCGATCACCGGCGCGCGGGTCGCAAAACCTTCACCGGTATAGCGATCGCCGCCGCCCGGCGCGGCGGTGGGGGCGTCGTCTGCCAAGGCACTGGTCGTCATGAGCGCAAGTCCCGCTATGGCTGTGGCAAGTCGCATGATCCGTGTCCCCCGTTTCGATCTCAATCTACGACGGCTTCCCGCCGGACGGAGGCGGCGGGCAGGGGAAGTCGTGCTCCAGCGTTTTCTGCGCGAGCGTGGCGGCGGCATCGTTCATCGAGGTCGGGTTGTTTTGACCGAAGGTGACGACGCGACCGGCCATCTCGCGATAGGACAAGAAGTCCGGCATGCGCACGCAGGGTTCCTTCGACGCGTAGGGCAGGCCTTTGACCATGGCGTCCTGGCGCGCGCGTTCGCGCTCGATCAGCGAGACGAAGAAGCCCTGCAGGAACGTGCGGCAGGTGTGCGGCGCGCGCGCGGCGTTGTTGTCCTGGCCGTTGTCGGCCGTCATGTAGTCGCGACAGGCGTTCACCAAGTCGCGCCCCGTTTTGATCTCGGCGGCGGTTGCGGTCGCGGCAAACAGGCAAAGCGCGGCACACGCGATCGCGAAACGACGCATCGTACGTCTCCCCTTCAGGTCGGGTCCCCTTCGGGTCAGGCCCCATCCCGGAGACAGCGTAGAGCGTGATATAGGTTTCGACAACCCGCTCAGGATATAACACCCATGTTCGACGCCGCCATTCGCAAACACATCGACAAGCCGCTTGCGGCCGTCGCCAAGCAAGTTGTCGCGCTTGGGATTACCGCCAATTCGGCGACTGCATTGGGGTTTGCGCTCGGGATGGCGGCAGCGGCGCTGGTTGCGTCGCAGCTCTATTGGGCGGCGTTCGGCGCCTTGGTCTTGAGCCGGTTTCTCGACGGGCTCGACGGGGCCATCGCGCGGCAGACGCGGCAGACCGACGTCGGCGGTTATCTCGACATCACGCTCGATTTCATCGTCTACGCATCGATCGTGTTCGCGTTCGCGCTTGCGGACCCTCAGAAGAACGCGCTCGCCGCGGCGTTCTTGACGACGAGCTTCATGGGACCGGTGTCGACCTTTCTCGGCTATGCCATTTTCGCCGCCAAGCACGGCATCACGACCGACATACGCGGGGCGAAGTCGCTCTACTACCTCGGCGGACTGACCGAGGGGTTCGAGACGATCGTGACGTTGTGCCTGATGTGCGCGTTCCCTGACTGGTTTCCGGTGATCGCGGTCGTCTACGGCATCATGTGCTGGATCACGGCGGGCACGCGGATCGCGGCCGCGGTTGCGACCTTTGGGCCGCTCGATGTGGTGCGTCCATGAGCCTCGAGCCGACGCCTGCGCAAATCGCGATCGCCGATGCGGTCGGTCGTATCTGCGCGAAATATGACGACGCCTATTGGCTGGCGCGCGACAGCGATCACCGTTTTCCGGACGAGTTCGTACGCGACATCGCGACGGGTGGCTATCTCGGCATCGCGATGCCCGAAGCGGTCGGCGGTGCGGGGCTCGGCGTCACGGAAGCCGCGTTGATGATGCATCGCATCGCTTCGTCGGGCGGGGGCATGACGGGCGTGTCGGCCGTGCATATCAATATCTTCGGGCCGCACCCGGTCGCGGTGTTCGGCACCGAGGAACAGAAGCAGCGCATGCTGCCGCCGTTGATCCGGGGCGAAACGCGCTGCTGTTTCGGTGTGACGGAGCCCGATGCAGGGCTCGACACCTCGAGCATCAAGACGCGCGCCGAGCGGTCGGGCAATCAATGGCTCCTCAACGGGCGCAAGATGTGGACGACGACGGCGCAGACGGCGACGCACATTCTGCTGCTTGCGCGTTCGTCGCCGAAGGGGAAGAAGCCCACCGACGGGCTGAGCCTGTTCTACACGCCGCTCGATCGCGCGCATGTCGAGGTGCGCGAGATTGCCAAGATGGGGCGGCATGCGGTCGATACGAACATGCTGTTCATCGACAACCTGCCGGTGCCGGCGGACGATCTGATCGGCGAAGAGGGCAAGGGGTTCGACCATCTGCTGCATGCGTTCAATCC
>JBGOVA010000068.1:0-19062 GCA_041477875.1 Micropepsaceae bacterium
CTTGTGCTATCGGCGGTAATCGTCAGCGCTGCTGGGTTCACCGTCAGGGCGCCATCGACATAGGAGATCAGATAGTTGGTTGCGTCGAACGTGCCACCGGTCGCATTGGATGCCGCGATCGCATAGGGCGAACCCGCGACACCGGCGATCGCGACCGCGCCAGCGCTCGTGAGCGTGACCGAGCCGACGCTCTCGCCGTTCTGCAGACCCAACGCGCTGAATTCTGTACCGGCGAAGGTCAGCGTCTGGCCATAAGTCTTGGTCGCATCAGCCGCTGTGATCGCCAGCGCCGCGGGATTCACCGTCAGTGAGCCGTCAACGTACGAGATCAGATAATTGCCCACGTCGAACGTGCCGCCGGTCACGTTCGAAGCAACGATGGCATAGGGCGATCCTGCGACGTTTGCAGTCGCGCCCGCGCCCGCACTCGTCAGCGTGACCGAGCCGACGCTCTCGCCGTTCTGCAAGCCCAACGCCGAGAACTCGCTGCCGGCGAAGGTCACGGTCTGACCATAGGTCTTGCTGGTGCTGTCGGCAGTGATCGTCAGCGCCGCGGGGTTCACCGTCAGCGAACCGTCGGCATACGAGATCAGGTAGTTCGCAGCATCGAACGTGCCGCCGATCGCGTTCGAAGCGACGATGGCATAGGGAGAGCCCGCAACATTGGCGGTCGCCACTGCACCCGCGCTCGCGAGCGTGACCGAGCCGACGCTCTCGCCGTTCTGCAAGCCTAACGTTGAGAATTCGCTGCCGGCGAAGGCCACCGTCTGGCCGTAGGTCTTGCTGGTGCTGTCGGCGGTGATGGTCAGCGCCGCCGGGTTCACCGTCAGCAGTGCACTGGCGAATGCGAATCCGTAATTGTAGTCCGATGTCAGCGTGCCCAAGGACGCCGTGATCGCGTACGGTCCCCCGCTCACCGAACTCGTCGGCGTCGCCGTTGTGTTCAGCGAGGGCGTGCCGCCGGTGGCGAGCGCCGGATTGTCGCCGCCGATGAAACCAGTCACGCCGTAGGTCAGCGCCGGATTGGCGGCACCATAGGCGCGCGACTGGTTGTCCGGTGTCACCGTCAAAACGGGTGCGACCGTGTAGGCGAAGCGATTGCCCAACGCGGCGAGGCCGGTTGGGTTCGACGCGTTGTAGGTGGTGTTGTAGTACGGGCTGCCCGCGATGCCGCCGAGCGTGTCGGCTGCCGGATTCTGCGAGTAGACGATCCAGCGCGCGCCGCCTGCCGTCGTCGACAGTGCGCCGGCGCCGGAACTGTTGACGAAATTGCCGCCTTGCGCGGCGACGACGAGGGGCGTGCCCGCGCCGCTCGCGGTCAAGGCGCCGGATGCGATCGCGACGTTGCCGTTCGAGGGCCCGAGATTTTCCGCGATCAATGTGCCGGCCGTGACGTTGCGCAGCGTCATGTCGCCGCTTGTCGTGATGGTCTTGCCCGCGCCGGAAGCGATCGTCAGGCGCACGTTGCCCGTGCCCGCGTTGATCGTCGTGCCTGCGCCCATCGTGAGCGTTGCGGCGCCCGGGTCGCGTTGGGCATTGACCACACCGGAGGCTAGCAGATCGTTGGCGACGATCGTGAGGTTGCCGTTGTCGGTCGTGATGTTGGCGTTGATCAGGACGCTGCGTCCTGCTTGCAGCGTCAGCGCGCCGCCGTTGCCCGACGGATTGTTGGCGATGATGTCGGAAGCGATCGTCAGGTCGTTCGACGCCTGCAGCGTCACCGCAGTGCCGGTGTTCAATGTGCGCGTCAGGAACGCCGGATTGACTGTCAGCGCCTGCGCTTGCGCGCGCGAGAACGTCACCTGGTTCGGATCGGTCAACCCGACAAGGACGAGTCCCGAGGCGGCGCTGCGTGCCACAATTTCGCTCGTGACAGGCGCTTGGGCGGCATACGTCAGCTGAGCGCTTGTCGCCGCGCCGAACATCGAATTGGTCGTGGCGATGGCGCCCGTCGTGCCACCGGTGCCGATGCCGAACGTCACCGCGCCGGCGTCCACCGTGCCGCCGTTGTTCCAGAGCGGGCTCGAGACGACATAGTTGCCGCCCGCGACCGCGGCGACGCCGCCCGATCCGGCTTGGTCGGTCGTCGTGGAGCCGACCAAGGAATTGCCTGTCGAAACCGCGCCCGTGATGCCGGTCGTCCCATTGCCCCACGTGACCGCACCGACATTCGCCGTGCCGCCGTTGTCCCAGTTCGGGCTGACGACGACGTAGTTGCCGTTGCCGAGCGCGACGATGCCGCCGCCGCCGACGTTGTCGTTGGTTGTCGAGCCGACTAGGGAGTTCGCCGCGGAGACCGTTGTGTTGGACGCGGCGGCGCCGCTGCGCCAGGTGGCCGCGCCGTGAGCGCTGCCCGTGCCCGCATCGAAATTCGGGCTGGCGACGACGTAGTTGCCGTTGGTGAGCGCGACACCACCGCCCGATCCGACCTGATCGCCGGACGTGCCACCGATCGTGGAATTGCCGGTGCCGACGGTGCCGGTGGTGCCGGTGGTCCCGTTGCCCCATGTGGCAGCGCCGACATTCGACGTGCCGCCGTTGTCCCAATTCGGGCTCAGAACGACGTAGTTGCCGTTCGAAAGCGCGAGGATTCCGCCGCCGCCGACGTTGTCGTTGCCTGTCGTGCCGACCAGCGAGTTCGCGGACGACACCGTGATCGAGGAGGCCGCCGCGCCGCTGCGCCAGGTTGCTGCGCCGTGCGCGCTGCCGGAGCCCGCGTCGAAAATCGGGCTTGCGATGACGTAGTTGCCGTTCGTGAGTGCAAAGACGCCGCCGCTGCCGACGGCATCGCCCGAGTTGTTGCCGACGACCGAGTTGCCGGTGCCCACGTTGCCGAACGTACCGGTCGCACCGTTACCCCATGTGACGGCGCCGACGTTGCTGGTGCCGCCATTGTCCCACCCCGAACTGACGGCGACGTAGTTGCCGTTTGTGAGGGCCACGGCCCCGCCCGAACCCACGACGTTGTTTGTGCCGGTGCCGACGAGCGAGTTCGCGTTCGAGATCGTGCCGGAGATACCGGTCGTGCCGTTGCCCCAGGTCACCGCGCCCGCGTCCGTGGTCCCGCCGTTGTTCCACAGCGACGATGCGACGACGTAGTTGCCGTTGTTGAGCGCGACGACGCCGTTGCTGCCGACCTGATCGCTCGCGGCCGAACCGATGAGCGAGTTTGCCGCGGAGACCGCGACGCCGCTCCCGCTGGCGCCGCTGCGCCAAGTGACCGCACCGACGTCGGCGGTGCCGCCGTTGTTCCACAGCATGCTGCGCACGACGTAGTTGCCGTTCGTCAGTGCGACGACGCCGCCCGAGCCGATGCCGTCGGCCGCCGTCGAACCGAAAAGCGAATTGGCCGTCGTGACGCTGCCCGTTGTTCCCGTTGCGCCGTTGCCCCACGTCACGGCGCCGGCGCTGTTGGTCGCACCGTTGTCCCAGTTCGGGCTGACGACGACGTAATTGCCGTTCGTCTGGAGCGCGACGACGCCGCCCGAGCCGACTTGATCGCTCGCCGCGACGCCGACGAGCGAATTCGCGGCGGAGACGGAGCCGCTGATGCCCGTCGTGCCGTTGCCCCAGGTGACGGCGCCCGCATCCGCGATCGCGCCGCTCAAATCCCAATTGGGGCTCGCAACGACGAAGTTGCCGTTGGACAGAACCGTGATGCCGCCGCTGCCGGCATTGTCATTGGCGAGCGAGCCGTGAAGTGTGCTGACGAGCGCGCCGGTCGTCGTGTTGAAAACATAGACTGCGCCCGCGTTGCTTGCGCCGAAATCGTCCTGTGCCGCCGTGACGACGGTGTTGCCGGTCGAGAGAGCCGCGACGGCGCCGCCGAACAGATCGCCCGCGCTCGCGTTCGGATCGATGAGCTGGTAGCTCGGGAACGTGCTGCCCGTCGCCGAAACGATCAGATTCTTCGGATCGAGCGACAGCGTCCCGGCGACGCCGTGCGCCGCCGATGCGTCGCCCAAGCCCCAGAATCCGACGTCGCCCTTCGACGACACTTCGAGCGCGCCGCCATTGCCCGCGAGCGAGCCGCCTTTGGCCGTCACCGTCCCTATGAAGTCTGTCGCGAGATTCGACCAGAAGATAACGCTGCCGCCGTCGCCGCTCGTCTTCGCGTCCGCGCTGAACATCGAAGTCGGCGAGACCAAGATGTTGTCGGCGCCGACGGCGCGCGTGGTGCCGCTGCCGGTGAAGCCGACGGCGATGTTGCCGCCGCCCTTCCCGCCGGAGACGTCGACCTTGGCGTCGATCATCTTGATGTTGCGCCCGCCGACCGTGACGTCGCCGCCTTTGCCCGACGACGCCGTCGCGGTGTATGTGCCCGACGTGAACAGTTCCTGGCCTTCACCAGCGCCGCCCGAAACGCTGATCGAGCCGCCGTTCGTGACGCCGTTTGCTGAAATCTGAGCCGAGGACGTCGCAATCTGCCGATTCGATGCGGTGAGGCTGATAGCGCCGCCGCCGCTGTAGGCGGCGTCCGCGTCGATGCGGCCCGCGGCGAGAATATTGTTGGCACTGACGCCGACCGTGCCGCCCGATGCGCCGCGGGCCGAGATCGAGCCCGTCAACGACGCGACATTGCCGGCGGTGATCGACACGTTTCCGCCCGGGCTGTAGGCACTGTCCGCGTTGATGACGCCGGTCGCCGAAACATTGCCGCCGGTCAGCGCGACTGATCCGCCCCGCGCGCCCGAAACGTCGAGCGTGCCGCCGGCCTTGACCGTGCCGTTTGCGTCTTGAACCGAGAGCCACGGCTGGGACGATTGCGGCCCCGTCAATCGGATGCCGTCGCCTGTGCGCCGAATGCCGTTCGCGATCGCATCGCCGGGCAGCTTCAACGTATCGTCGATGACGCTGCGCGCGGCGGCCGAGGAGAGCAGCACTGGCGCGCCATCCACGCCGTTGGCGCCAGCGAGTTGCTGCGCCAGCTCGGCGCTGATCGGGAAGCTGACCAGGCTCTCGCCTTGCAGGTCGAGCACGAACGTGCTTCCCGCGCCCAATCCGATGCGCCCGAGCTTTGCGGTAATGACGCCGGAGTTCTCGACCGACGGCGCGACGATCGCGACAAGGCCACCCGGGCGCGCGGTGATCGCGCCCGCGTTCGAGATCTGCGCGTTCGGATCGCCCGGAATGTCGAACTGGAATCGATTGGCGAGGAAGTTCTCGTTGCTGATGTCGGCGGTCGTCGCGATGAGGCCCGCGGTGTCGATCTTCGCACCGCTCTCGAACATCATGCCATTGCGGTTGATGAGGATCAGTCGGCCGTTTGCACTCAAGAGCCCGGCGATAACCGTGGGGTTCGAATCGAAGATGCGATTGAGCGCGATCGACGAGGCGCCCGGTTGAATGAAAACCGTCGTCTCATCCGGCTTGACGTTGAAGCTTTGCCAATTGAGGATCGCTTTGTCGCTCTGCTGCGTGACTTGCGTGGTCGTCGGCGACGGCGCCGAGATCGCGGCGCTGCCCGAGACGACTTCGCCGCCTTGCGGATTGGCGAACGCAATCGACGCCAGGGCAAGCACGCTGACGCCGCCGCACAGCGCCGCCTTCAGGCTTCTCCCCCGCATATCGCGCCGGGCCAACGGCAAGCGTTGGAACCATGCTGCGCGCACCATCTCAGTCACCCCAACCGCTCCGCATCGCCGATCCCCATCGGCAATGCCGAACGTCCTTCACGTCAATAGTCCGCCGCCACGCCGAAGAAGAAGCGTGGGTCCTTGGATCCGTTCTCGAACGCGACGCCGCGGCCCAGCGGATGCACGACCTCCGCAAAGCCGGACAGATACTTCGCCGCCCTGAAGCGCACACCGAAGCCGGCAGACTCCGCCGTCTGCGTGCGCTGTTCCGTCGGCAGCAGCGTGCCGCTCTTGATCATCACGCCGAAATCCGCGAGCGCGTAGAACTGCGCGCTGTCGAGCACCGAGGCGATGGCCGGCGAGCGGATTGGCAAGTTGAACCGCAGTTCGGCCCGCCCTTTGATGCAGTGATCGCCCGTGATCTCGAACGGATCGTAGGCGCGCCCGATATAGCCGCCGCCGTAACCGCATTGCTCCGAGACGAGCAGCGGCCCGTCCGCAACTTGCCCGGACAGTTCGGTGTAAAGCGACGCGTAAGGCGATAAGGGCATCAACCGCGACAGCGATCCTTCCAAGCGCACGAACTTGCCCGACGCGCCGGCGCGGCTGCTCAGCGGATCGTTTTCCTTGGTGGCGTCGAAAACATCCACGCCCACGAACAACGTGGCAACCGCGCGCCAGAGGCCGTCCCAGCGATCGCGACTGTCGTAGTCCACACCGGCTGTGACGGCCGTCAGGCGGTCGTGCGAGTTGCCGGTGCTCAAGATGCGGCTCTTCAAATTCTTGTAGACGACGCCGATCGAGCCATAGAGATTTTCGCGCAGCGAGCGGATGAACGCATGCGTGACGCTCGCCGAGCCGGTCCAGCCTTCGCCCTCATAGTCGATGCTGGTGAGGGCCGCCGTGCCGGGATCGGTTTCCGACCTTGCGGCTTCGAGCGCGATGAGCGTGCCTTCGCTGCCGATGGGCACTTCGATCCGGCCGCCGAGATAGACGAGTTCAGGACCCCCGAGCGCAGCCACGCCGAAGACGCTGAGCCGCTCTTCCCCGCCCAGGACGCCGTCGATGTCGATGTTCATGAATTCGCGGATCGGGCCGATCGCCTTCGAGCCGCGATTGTTCACCTCGGCGTGGGCGCCGATCGTCTTGCGGTCGATCTTCATGACGAGCCGCATGGCGCCCGCGCCAGCGTTCGGCAAGCGCTCGAAGAAGCTCGCGACCTTCACACCGGCCAGATCGTTGGCGAGGAGCAGATAGCGCTCGAGAACCTCGCTCCGCAGCGGCCGGATTGCCGTGAGGCGGTCGACGAACTCGTCCCAGCGGCTGCTGCGCGTCGATTGATCGTCGTGGATGGCGACTTCGGCGATGTAGCCCTCGACGACGCGAACGACGACAACGCCGCCCTTCACGTCCTGTGCCGGTACATAGGCCAGCGACAGCGCGTAGCCCGCCGAATCGTAGATGCGCGTGACCGCTTCGGCGGCGGCGAATATTTGACCGATCGAAACTTCGTGCCCCAACAGGGGCTCGAAGGGGCGCATGAGTTCCTGGTCCTCGATTGCGGCGTTGCCGTCGATCTGGACGCCGTTGAGGACAAAGCGGACGGATTGGGAATCGTCCCAAGCCTTCGGCGACTCCACCGAGGGAATGCTCACGTCGCCGGAAGGCCGCGGCGCGTTTTGCTGATACTCGCGCTCGACGACGCCCGGCTGAACGCCGGCGGGTTGTGATTGCGCCGCCGGCGCTGACAGCACTGCAGCGACAGCCAAAACCAATACGACCGCGCGATGCATCGCCGAACGACAATCTCGGTCAGGCGAAGTCTCCGCATGCGCCGTTTCGCGGCCGCACTCCGCGCGCGCGCGCGTGCCCCTCATCTCGGTCCCCCCCGCTTGCCAGACGGCCGACGTATCGGCCGCTCCGATGCCCCCCGGCACCGTCGACAAGCGCATTCCCCCGCACAATTAGAGCGTCGAGTTCAGAGCGCACTTCAATCTATCTCAGGTTGAATGGTGTATTTCAGGCGCACAGGTACCCGCCGAACACAGCTCCATTAAGGTTGGCACCAGTGCTTGTGCCTTCCCCGCTATGCTGGTCTCAACCCTGGTAATGGTGGAGTAAGGCAGTCGCGAAGCATGAAGGGCATCTGGCCGCCCATCACCGGTGCCACCCGGCAGGCCTCTACTTCCACGTGCAACCTCACGCTTGCACGGCGCCTGCGGCTCTGCAAATCGATCAATGCGGATGCAGGCGTCCCCCGCCTCAACGAGCGCGCGATCGAAGGGCTCGGACGCAGCTGGTGTGAAGTTGCAAACGCCCAGAATTAGGTCGGGTTCGGCGAGCTCGTGGAAAAGGGCGCGCGCCTAATTCTGATTGTCGCGCTGCGTACCCATCGTCGCCCCTCTTTCTTCCGAGCAGGCAACCCCAACCGGACGCCCCACCCAACTGCCGCGAGCGACAGGGGGAGGCCAGATGCAACCAGCGGAGAGGCCCAACCTACGTTGCACTTTAGTGAAATCGTTGCTGCGGGACGCTGTTGTACTTGGTGCAGGATCAATAGGAATATCTGCTGGCGTTTATCTTGATCAATTCGACGCCATCCAGCGCACGTTGAGAATGATTGCACCGTCGCGAGGCGGCTCATCTTTAACGGGGAAACGCCATGCCGCAAACGCACGACGATTCCAAGATTGCCAATCGCATCCTGCTATCGCTGCCGCAGGCGACGTTGAGGACTCTGCGTCCCGCGCTCGAACCCGTGCGCCTGATCCGAGGGCAAGTCGTCGACCACGCGGATGGGCCGGTGACGCATCTATACTTCGTCAACCGCGGCTTGGTGTCGCTCGTGAAGACGATGAAAGACGGTCGAACCGTAGAGATTGGAGCGATCGGCATCGAAGGCATCACGGACCCGAACGCGCTGTTCGGCGTCATCGACAACGCGATCATGGAAGCCGTTGTGCAAATTCCGGGAACGGCATTTCGCATTAGGCGCGATTTCTTGCGCCATCAGGTGGAAAGGGATGATGCTCTGCGAGCCAAGATGCAGCAGTACATGCATTTCTTCGTCAATCAAATTGTGCAACACGCGGCCTGTAACCGCCTGCATTCTCTCGAGGAACGTTGCTGCCGTTGGCTGTTGACTGCTCATGACAACGCGCTATCCGATACGTTTTCGCTTACGCATGAGTTTCTCGCGATGATGTTGGGCGTTCAGCGGGCAGGCGTTTCGATCGCGGCGAAGCTCCTCCAGCGAGCCCACCTGATCCAATACCGGCGCGGCGAGGTCACAATCACAGATCGCTCAGGCCTGGAAGAAGCCTCATGTGAGTGCTACGCCGCCATTCAAGCGCAACTCAGAAAGCAGCTTGGCTCTCGGAGAAGCAGGGGCTGAGCAACCAGGACGAGCGTCGCGATTTGTGACCGCTGTGTTTGGAATCGAACAGACTCCAGGCCTGGTCCACAGTTGAATTGTAGCCGTGGGCGGCATTTGATGGAAGCACAAACCTATCTTTCGCAGGCAACGGAGCGCGCATTCACAGATCCACGTTGGCCCATAGGGCCCGTGGCACTTGCCGCGGTGATTGACCTTGGGCTGAGCACGGATCAGATCGCTGCGTATTTCGCGGTGGAGCGCGCCGAAGTCCGCGCTCTTCGCCAACGTTACCAGCTTTCCGCTCAAACCAAAGGGTGACGGCTTGGATCGCGAGCACGAGACGGAGGCGCTGGCCGCCTATCTGCATGAGCTGGCTGAAAGTCTTCAGGCCGCAAGCTGCTATCTTGAAGTCCTAAGCATCCGATCAACCAACTCCGCAATTCACAGAACGGAGGACGCGGCACTGGAGCACAAGGCGGCGCAGCAACTCCGTCGCGCACAAGAGGCATTCCGCAACCTTCGCGAACACTTGGCTCTCTCAAACCGAACGCCTCAGCTTACCCACACTCCCTGACTCAGTCGGGGCATCGAGGGCGCCGACAGTCTTGGTCAACGCCGCCGCTCGTCCTCATCTTCGTCCGCCTCAAGAATGTCCAGCATTGCAGCGACCTTAGCGCTCTGCGGACGGCCTTCCCGAGAGAGAATGTCGCCCTGCCCTTCCATCCACGCCGCAGCCTCTTCGAGTTCAACGACCGTGGGAGAAAGTCCCAGGACCTCCATCGCCGTTTCGTCCTCGACATCCCCAAGAAGGCGTAGAACATCACCGCGCGTCGCCAGCGTCGAAGCCCCAGCGTTCGCTCCTGCTCCTCTGCGCATCGCATTCACCCGTGAATTGTCGTTGGATTGGCTGATGACACTCAACTATTCGGCTCCGCTAGAAGCAAAAATGCGGACCCGCGCCGGCTACCCTCCGGCGCCCGCCTGCATCCTCAGCAGATCGGCTCATCGCCAACCACGCTCCCATGACTGCGGTAACGACACTCCACCTCAGTTGCTTCATTGCCGACTTGATTGAGATCAAACATCCCGGAACTTTCGACGAACTGGATGCTTCGAAATCCAAGCCCGAGTCGCACGATTTGATATGCGTCAACGATCCGCGACGCGCGCCGCGGTTCACTGCGATTGAAAATCGCACATCGGAGGCCGTCGATGACGTCTGCGCCGCACTGGTCCGCGGAGTTCGCGGAACCGGACGTTGTGGTCTCAAAGCGCGTGCAGATATTCGCGCTCAATACCAGCGCCTCGCTCGGCGCGGCTGTGGCACGCCATTTGGGTCAGCCTCTAGCCCTGCACGAAGAGCGCGACTTCGAGGACGGCGAACACAAAGTGCGGCCTCTTGATGTCGTCGCCAACGCGGAAGTCTATGTCATCCAAAGCCTCAACAGCGATGAGGCGGAAAGCGCCAACGATAAATTGTGCAAGCTCCTGTTCTTCATCGGAGCCCTCAAGGATGCGGGAGCCCAGCGCGTAACGGCCGTGACGCCCTACCTTTGCTACGCGCGAAAGGACCGGCGCACCCAACCGCTTGACCCGGTCACCACACGATATGTGGCCAACCTTTTCGAAGCCGTTGGGACCGATGCTGTCGTCGCGCTTGACGTGCACAATCCTGCCGCATTCCAAAATGCGTTTCGCTGTCGTGCCATCTCGTTGACCGCAGCGCCGCTGTTCGTCGATTTCGCCAAGCAGCTCGAAGGGGAGACCTTGTCCGTGGTGTCGCCCGATCCTGGCGGTGCCAAGCGCGCCGACGTTTATCGAGAGGCTCTTGAAGCCGCGCTCGGCCTGCCTGTGGGAAAGGGCCTGGCCGAGAAGCATCGCGCTCGCGGCGTCGTTTCAGGTGACTTGTTCGCCGGCGACGTCGCCAATACGACGGCATTGGTCATCGACGATTTGATGAGTACGGGCACGACGTTGCTTCGAACGGCGCGGGCGGCAAAGCAAGCAGGCGCGCGGCGCGTCATTGCCCTTGTCACGCATGCATTGCTGAAGCGCGGCGCGGACAGTGTGCTGGGTGATCCGGCGATCGACGGCTTTGTCTTCACCGATGCGGTGGCTATGCCTCACGATGTTGTGGCGGGCGGCCGCGCGAAGATCCAAATCCTGCCCGTCGCGCCTTTGCTCGCCGCCGCGATCCGCCGGATCCATGAAGGGCGCAGCCTGGCCGACTTGCTGGCGCCCTAGCCATTCGCTCCAGAAGCAGGGCGTCGGCATACGCAAATCCGAGGTATAACTTTGCAAGCCGCGGCCACTTTTCCGGCAGCCTGGTATCGGGCTCAAGCGTGTGGGCGATAGCGAGGCGTGCGCGCAACGTCGCGCTGTAGCAGCGGTAGAACAGAAACAGTTCTTCGGATGGCGTTTCCCGCAATACGCGACAAACGGTTCTGCGAATTCGTTCGCCACCCCGCGCTGCGCCGAGGCGACGACACTCGAGATCCAAGTAAGCAAGCTCTTCCAACGGGTCGAGGCGCCGCAGGTCGGGGTTGAATTCGAGGCAGTCGATGATGCGGATCCCGTTACCCAGCCAAATGTGCTCGGGCCGCAAGTCTCCATGGCCTTCGATAATGCGACCTGCTCGCACGCGCGCCGCCAGAAGATCGGCTCGGCGTGCCAAGAAAAAGCGTAGCGCACGGTCTGCGCGCAGTATCGCTTGGAACGGAAGTTTGAATTTTCCGATCAGCAAGAAGTTGCGGTTGAGCGCGATGCTTCGCCGCCAACGCGCCAGATACTCGTCGCATGAAACCAATTGGCGCGGTGCCCGCCGATAGAATTGGGCCAAAACTCTTGCGACACGATCGAAGTCCGATGCGCCGATGCGACGGTCTCGTATCCTCACGTCGAGCATTGCGCTGCCATCAAGGCGGCGCATGACGACAAGCCAATCGACGACGCGACCTTCGCCGCCAATCGACAGTCCGTCGCGAGCGGCCACCAACGGCGCGACCCCAAGATAAACGTCGGGCGCCAATCGGCCGTTGAGCTTCACCTCGGCACGGCACATCGCCTCGCGCGATCGAAGCGTCGCGAAATTGAGATAGGGAAAGCGCACCGGCTTCTTGAGCTTGTAGACGCGGTCCGCGGTGAGAAACACCCACGACATATGCGTTTCCAAGCGTTCGACCGCCCCTGCCCCATCCGGATACACGCCCGATTTGCTGAGGACCGCGACCTTCTCTTCAAGCGTTGGTTCGCCGTTGCTCATGGGACCTGCAATGCGTTGCGCGCAGGCGAAGCGTCAGCGCCCGTAGATGCCACACAGACTTACCTCGGCAATAGTGTGCTTTCGCGCTTCCGTTTCAACCTCAACGCATGTCGGATGCCGGCGAACAGGCAATTCACCGGTTGAAAGGGCCAGAAGGCGGAAATAGTAGCGGTGCGGGCCGTGCATAGGCGGAGGACACGGGCCGCCATAGCCAGGGTGGCGGAAGTCGTTGATCGCCTGCTTGAACTCCTCGACGGTGTGAGACGGCACTATTCCGGCATCAAACGACTTGCGGTTGGGTGAAATGTCGAAGACGGCCCAATGATGCCATTTGCCGAGTGGCGCATCCGGATCGTCGCAGAGCAAGACGAGGCTCTTCGTCTCCTTCGGGGCGTTGGACCACGCAAGCGGCGGAGATTGGTTTTCGCCATCGCACGTATAGCGCGAGGGGATGCGCTCTTCCTCCAAGAAGGCCGATGATGTAAGTCGCATAGCCACGGCTTTCGAACCTGCGTGAGCGACTGCCCGCGTAATATTGCGGCACTTTGCAGCGAGGCAGTTGACGCAGATCAACGATTGGGCCGCCGTCGCAGTGCCCTTGGCTGTTTTACCCTTTCACGCAGGCCAGCGGTCGCAGGCGTGCCACGCGTTTGGCCAAGCCGGCCGTCTCAGCCGCTTCAACGACCGCGTTGACATCCTTGTAGGCACCCGGCGCCTCTTCCGCGATGCCGCGTCTGGACGGGCTTTTGACGATGATGCCTTGGCCGGCGAGGTCGTCTTGAACCTGGCGCCCACCCCAGAGCTTGAGCGCCCGATGCCGCGACATCGCGCGACCCGCACCGTGGCATGCCGAGGAAAATGAGGCGGCCTCGCCCGCCGGAACCCCGGCAAGGACATAGGACCCGGTGCCCATGCTGCCGCCGATCAATACAGGCTGCCCAAACTCTCTGAGGCTCTCAGGCAGATCCGAATGCCCTGGGCCGAATGCGCGCGTCGCGCCTTTGCGGTGCACGTGGAGTTCGCGCAGCTCGTTGCCGACCTTGTGGGTTTCGGCCTTGCACGTGTTGTGCGAAACGTCGAACAGAAGCCGCAAGTGGCCATGTGCGAACAACTTCGCAAACGTGCGGCGCACGAGATGCGTGATGACCTCCCGGTTCGCCATCGCGCAATTCGCGGCCGCGCGCATCGCGCCGATGTAACGCCTGCCGAGGTCCGACTTGATCGGCGCGCAGGCAAGCTCGAGATCGGGCAAGGTGATGCCGAACGACGGCGCCGCCAACACCATCTCGCGCATGTACTCGGTGCCGATTTGATGACCGAGCCCGCGCGAACCCGTGTGAACGCTCACGCAGACGCGTCCGATTTCCAATCCATATGCCTTGGCGAGACGGTCGTCGTAGATTTCGCTGACCGTTTGGACCTCGCAATAGTGATTGCCGGAACCGAGCGTGCCCATTTCGCGCCGCTGACGTTTGCGTGCGTGGTCGGAGACGCATTCCGGGCGCGCGCCGCTCATGCGGCCGTGCTCTTCCGTTCGTTCGAGATCCTCAGGCTCGCCGTAACCGTTTTCGACCGCCCAGTGCGCGCCGCCGTTGAGCATGGCGGTCATTTCCGCGTCGTCGAGCGTGAGTGTGCCCGTCGAACCCACGCCTGCGGGAATCGTGTCGAACAGCGCCTCGGCCAGCGTTTTCTTGACCGGCTCGACGTCTTGTGTATTGAGCTCGCTCAGCAGCAATCTGACGCCGCAGGACACATCGAACCCGACGCCGCCGGCGCAGATGATGCCGCCTTGATCGGCATCGAATGCGGCAACGCCGCCGATAGGAAATCCGTAACCCCAATGCGCATCCGGCATCGCATAAGCCGCCCCGACGATGCCGGGCAGACCGGCGACGTTGACAAGCTGTTCGACGACCTTGTCGTCCATGTCGTCGATGAGATGATCATCCGCATAGATGATCGCGGGCACGCGCATGGCACCCTGCTGCTTCACGCGCCACTCGCAAGGCGCCGCCCGCTCAAGCCGCGACCTATCCATTGGAACACCTCGCTGTCATACGTCGACCACGCACTGCGCCGTCCAAGCCCCGTCGGCATCGCACTGAACGCGCGCTTCGGTATAGGTCGCGCCCTTCGGCTCGGCGGCGGGTTCGTGGCGCGTTCGATCGACAGCCTCGCCCCACGCGGTCGCCGTAAGCTTTCCTTGTTCGATTGTCACGTCGCATCGGGCGAACAGCATCTTGCGCACCGCCATTTCGAAAATCAGGGCATTGACCCAATCGACAAACAGCGTGACGTCGTTCGGAGCCATGCATTCAATCGCCACGGACATGCTCGCATTCACCCTGCCTGGGTCCGTTACGGCGGCAGTGAGTGCGAGCGCAGCTTGTCCAAAAGCGACCGCCTTCGTCGGACCGCGGCCGCGGATCCCGATATCGGCTTCATGCGCGAAGAGTTCGTAACTGCCATCTGTCACGGGCTTTGGCACAGCCGTTGTTCCAGCGGACCGCTAGTCGCTTGCTTTAGCCAGACTTAGTTCCGCCGAAACGATGCCGCCATGGTCGTTTGCGGCAATGCGAATGTGCACGGCATCGCCGGACGCCTCTGCGTTCGCACTTTCCTCGCTCGAAACTTGGTCGAAAGGTACTTGCGCCCCAAGCCACAGCCCCGTCGCGACAGACAATGCCGCAAGTGACATGAAAATCTTCATGGCCAAGCTCCCATTCCCTCGTTCATCGACCGGCAGCGCAAAGATCGGCCCCAAATGCCTTGACCGTATTGACTTGGCGCAACTTCTCGCCGCACGGCCTGCGGCATCTCGGCGCTGTTTCGGGCGAAATGTTGAGCGAGATCAAGAAAGTCTGACGGTATCCGGTCTTTGCTTACTCACGGCTTCATACCGGAGGAGAAAGACGTGAGAACCACCTTAACCAAAGTCGTACTTGCGCTCGCAATGGCGACCGCTTCGCCGGCCTCCGCGATTGCGGCCGACCAACCGACCGAGCCGTCCTCTTGCGTACGCACGCAATCGATCGACGATTGGAAGCCTGTCGACAAATCGACGATCATCGTCCGAACGGGGCCAGACCACAGTTACAAGGTGACGTTTGCCTCGCGCTGCTCTCACATGAAATCGAGCGTATTCGCGCGCGTCGAGACGCGGCCGACCACGGCGATAGCGTGTCTATCTCGCGGCGACATCGTGCTGTTCGGACGCGGGCCGAGGCGCGCAGACAACAGCTTCGAGCGGGAGGAGCGTTGCGTCGTGAAATCCGTCGAGCCGATCGAGACGACGAAAGACGCGCCGCCGCCGAGTTGACGGGTGACCGCCGTTATTTGCCCTTCTTCAGCATGCGACGCAGTTCGGCAAGGGGCCGGGTGTTGAGAACATCCTTCTTCTCAAGCCAGCCCCGCCGCGCTTGCTGAATTCCGAATCTGAGGTTCGCAAACTCATCGGTGCTGTGCGAGTCGGAACCGATCGAAATCAGGACGCCCTCTTCCTTCGCCTGACGGCAGTAGACGTCCGAAAGATCCAAACGCTCCGGATGCGCATTCAGTTCCAAGAAGCAACCGGTGCGCGCCGCGGCCGTGATGATGCGCGTCATGTCGACATCATACGGTTCGCGTTCTTGCATCAGTCGGCCGCTCGGATGAGCCAGAACCGAAAAATGCGGATGCTCCATGGCGCGCAAAATTCGTTGCGTCTGTTCCGAACGAGACAGATTGAACTTGCTGTGGACCCCGCCGACGACAATGTCGAGCCGCGCGAGCACCTCGTCGGGCAAGTCAAGACTTCCATCCTCCAGGATCTCGACCTCTATGCCTTTGAGGACGGTGATGCCGATGTCTTCGCCGTTCAGCTTGTCGATCGCATCCATCTGGGCGCGCAGGCGCCGGACGTCCAGACCGTGCACCATTTTCAAACGGCGGGAGTGATCCGTCATCGCCAAATACGACAGTGCCCGCCCGCGCGCAGCTTCCGCCATTTCGCGCAGCGTGTTGCGGCCGTCAGTGAGCGTGCTGTGCGCATGAAGGTCGCCCTTCAGGTCCTTCAGCTCTATCAACTTCGGTAGCGCCCCTTTCTTTGCGGCGTCGATCTCGCCCCGGTCTTCCCGCAGCTCGGGCGGAATGAACGGCAAACCGACAGCCGCATACACGGATTCTTCCGTCGCGCCGGCGACCATTTTCTTGCCGCGAAAGACGCCGTACTCGCTGAGCTTGAGGCCTTTTTTCTGCGCCAAGAGACGCGTCGCGATGTTGTGCGCCTTCGAACCGGTGAAATAGTGCAGCGCCGCGCCGTAGCTCTCCTCAGGCACGACGCGAAGGTCGACCTGCAATCCGGACTTGAGCACAACGGTGCCTCGCGTCGAGCCGGATGCAAGAACGTCCCGGACTTGATCGAACGCCACAAAGTGCTCAACGACCGGTTTGCCGTCTGCGGCGGTCGCCAACAGATCAAGGTCGCCGACCGTCTCGCGCCCCCGGCGAAAACTCCCGGCGACGGTCACGTCTTTCACCCCCGGCGCCTTCTGCAGGTACGCGACCAATGCCTCCGCATAGGAAGCGGCGGTCGCGAGCTTCATGCGCCCGGGCTCGCGCTTCGATTTCTCCAGCGCGGCGACGATCGCCTCTTCGACCTTCGCGCCGAACCCGGGCAGCGATCGAACGCGGTGATCGAGCGCCGCGCGATGCAACTGCTCAAGCGAATGAATGTCGGCGTCTTCGCACAGCGTTCGCGCGCGCCGCGGGCCGATGCTTGGCAGCTTCAGCAGATCCAATGCGAAGCGAGGGATCTTCCTTTGGATCTTCTCCAGCGCGTTACATTTTCCCGTCTGCACGATTTCCGTGATGCGCTCGGCCAAGTCTACACCGATGCCGGGCAGCTCGGTGAGCTTCTCCCCTTGCGCCACGAGCTCAGCCATTTCGCTCCCGTGGGAGCGCAGCATGCGGGCGGCATTTCGGTATGCACGGACGCGAAACGGATTGGCGCTCTGGATCTCGAGCGCATCCGCGGTCTGTTCGAATATCGCGGCGATGTCGACGTTGCGTACCGTGACTTTGCCTTTCGGAACGACGTGGGTGACCGCGACGGCATTCATTGGGCCGCCCGCATTTTTGGCCCCGTAGCGGTATCGTGGTGCAGTTCTGCGATCGAGACTTTCTGCTTCACCGCGATGAAGCTGTCAGGGGTCACGGAAATCGAATCGATCCCGCACGACACAAGAAATTCGGCGAATTCCGGGTGATCGCTCGGCGCCTGCCCGCAGAGGCCGGTCTTTGCGCCAGCCTTGTGTGCCTCGGTGATGACCGTCCTGATCATCCATTTGACTGCATCGTCCTGCTCATCGAACAGCGCGGCCAACTCACGGGAGTCGCGATCGACGCCGAGCGTCAGCTGCGTGAGATCGTTGCTGCCGATCGAAAAGCCGTCGAAGCGCGCTGCAAATTGCTCCGCGAGGATGACGTTCGATGGGATTTCGCACATCACATAGACTTGCAGGCCGTCAACTCCGCGCTTCAGGCCGTTGTCCGCCATGACCGAAAGCACGAGGTCGGCCTCCTTCGGCGAGCGACAGAACGGGATCATCACCACGACGTTCTTCAGCCCCATTTCATTGCGCAGCCGGCGGATGGCGTGGCATTCGAGCTGAAAGCCGTCGCGATAGCGCGGCGAGTAATAGCGCGAGGCCCCCCGAAACCCGATCATGGGGTTCGCCTCTTCGGGCTCGAACTCGCGCCCACCGATCAGATTTGCGTACTCGTTGGTCTTGAAGTCGCTCATACGCACGATGACGGGCTTGGGATGGTAGGCGGCGGCAATGCGTGCGAGCCCCTGTGCAAGACGGTCGACGAAGTAGTCGGTTTTGCGTTCATAGCCGCGGGTAAGCTTCGCGATTTCTTTCTTCGCCGCCTGATCCTTGAGTTCATCGAACCGCACCAACGCCATCGGATGAATCTTGATGTGATTGGTCACGACGAATTCCATTCGCGCGAGGCCGACGCCGTCCGCAGGAAGGCGCCACCAGCGAAAAGCCGCGGCGGGGTTAGCGAGGTTCAACATCACGCGCGTGCGGGTGGCTGGGATGTCGTCCAAGCTCAATTCGCGGACCTCGAAGTCGGCGCGTCCTTCGTAGACGAAGCCTTCGTCGCCTTCCGCGCACGAAACCGTGACCTCTTGACCGCCGCCAAGCACTTCCGTGGCATTGCCCGTTCCGACGATCGCCGGAAGGCCGAGTTCACGGCTGACGATCGCGGCATGCGAAGTGCGACCGCCGTGATCAGTCACGATCGCCGCAGCTCGCTTCATGATCGGAACCCAATCGGGATCGGTGGTTTTTGCAACGAGGATCGCGCCGTCCGTGAATTGTCCGATATCGCGGGGGTCGCGTATCAAACATACCCGCGCGCTGACGACGGCGTCGCCGATGGCGAGACCGGTGATCAAACGACGGCCCTTCGTTTTCATTTTGTACGAACGAAACGCCGCCGGTTCTCGACGCGATTGGACGGTTTCGGGGCGCGCCTGGACGATGAAGATCTCTCCCGTCTTGCCGTCCTTTGCCCATTCAATGTCCATCGGCTTGCGATAATGTCGTTCGATCACACACGCCCATCGGGCCAAAGTTAGGATATCGACGTCGTTCAACACGAACGATTGTCGCTCGATCGCCGGCGTCTCGATTTCGCGCGTCGGAGAGTTGCCTTCGGCATAGATGATCTTGGTCGCCTTGGTTCCTCGCTTTTTTTCAATGATTGGAGTCAACGCCGCATCGGACAGCAGCGGCTTGTACACCTGATACTCGTCGGGATCGACGATGCCCTTCACGACGCTCTCGCCTAGTCCCCAC
>JBGOVA010000155.1:0-10954 GCA_041477875.1 Micropepsaceae bacterium
CATTACGGTGACGGGCGGGATCAACAACGCGTTCGACAATGACCCCGCGGTGGTGGACTCGAATATTCTTGGTATTTCGAGCCCACCATTCGGCAACGGCAATACCTTCCCGGTCGTCTACGATTCGCTCGGACGCGAGGTCTTCATCGGAATGACGACGCACTTCTGAGCCACCGAACTTTCTCCTTCCGCGGCGGCGGTCGGAAACGACCGCCGCCGTTGTCGTTTGCCCCACCCATTTGGCTGTTGTGGAACCCCGGCGCGGTCGGGTAGTGGTCGGACCATGGGCCAAGCCTCCACCGGAACGAATGCGGCCGCCGCGCGCGAATTTGCGCGCGCCGACGCCTTGGAACGCGCGGGCGATCTTGATGCGGCGGAGGCAAGCTTTCGCGGGCTAGCGAGCCGGTTTCCGAACGAACCCCTTCTGCTGAACCGATTGGGTCTTGTTCTGAAGGGTAAGGGCAATTTCGGCGAGGCAGAGGCGCACTTGCGCCGCGCGATCGCTCTGCTGCCCTCCGAGCCCACGCTTCACAACAACCTCGGCAACGTCATGCGCACGCGCGATCAGCTGCCCGAGGCGGTGGCGTGCTATCGGGCGGCGATCGCGCTCAGCCCCGCCTATCCCGAGGCTTATTTCAACCTCGGCATCACGCTTGAGGACCAGGGCCAACTGGCCGAAGCAAGCGATGCCGTGGCGAAGGCGGTTCGGCTGCGGCCCGACTATCATCAGGCCGCCACGCGGCTCGCGGCCCTTTCTTATCAGCAGGGCGAGTTCGCGACGGCGCTTGTGCAAGCGGATGCGGCGCTGGCCATCAAGCCCGACTTCTTCGACGCGCTCTACTACCGCGGCCTGATCCTGTCGGCGCTGGAGCGTCACGACGAGGCGCTCGCCGTGCTCGAGCAGGCGAGGGCCGCGCGTCCCGAGAATTTCGAAGTCGCGCTCGCCATCGCGAATAATTTGCAGAAAGCGGATCGCAACGAAGAAGCCCTTGCGGCGTTTTGGGCCGTGATGGAGTCGGCGCCGCGCCGCGTCGCCACGCATGACGACCTCAACCGGCTCGCGTGGGCCGCCGGCCGGCACGACCTGTTCCTTCGCTCATTCGCCTATGCGCGCGAGCACGAGGGCGAGAGGGCTGACCTCCTCTGCGCCGAAGGAGAGTTTCGCTTTCGCCGCAACGAGGACCAAGCCGCGGAAGCGCTCTTCCGACGCGCCAAGATGCTTGCACCGGCCCAGACATCGATCTCTGCGTCGCTCGCCAGAGTTCTGGCGCGGCAGGGCAAATACGATGAGTGTTTCGAATTGCTCGACGTCGCCATCCGCGGAGAGCCGGAAAACACGCTCTATCGAAACGATTACGGGATCGCGCAGCTCATGGCCGGCAATCCGGCGCGCGCGCTTCAGTGCTTCGAGCAGACGCGCATGGTCGCGCCGCACGATCAGATGGCGCTGGCCGGCCTCTGCATCGCATTGCGCGAGACGGGCGATCACAGATATTTCGATCTCGTCGACTTCGACAAGTATGTGCGCTCCTACGAGATCACGGCCCCGGCCGGCTATGCCGACATCCGCGCGTTCAACGACGCCTTGGCAGCGGAGCTTCAGAAACTCCATACGTTCAAGGTGGAGCCGATCGAGCAGACCCTTCGCGGCGGGACGCAGACCTCCGGCCTGCTGTTCGAAAAGAGGTCGCGCATCATCGAGGGTGTGAAAGAGAAGATCGCGGAGGCGGTTTCGGATTACATCCGACATCTGCCGAGCGATCCGAATCATCCGGCCGCCGCGCGGGCCGGCGGCGATTTCAGCTTCACGCATTCATGGTCTTGCAAGCTGCGCTCGGACGGCTATCACACCAACCACGTTCACCCGATGGGGTGGATCAGTTCGGCCTACTATGTGAGCGTGCCCGACGAGGTCGAGGAGAGCCGCGAGCGGGCGGGCTGGCTGAAGTTCGGCGAATCGAATCTTGCGCTCGGCGAACGCGACAGGCCCGAGAACGTGGTGAAACCGGCCGTGGGCCGGCTTGTTTTGTTTCCATCATTCTATTGGCACGGCACGTTTCCCTTCTCCTCGAGCCGCGACCGTCTAACGATCGCCTTCGATGTGGTGCCCGGCGCGGCGCACCAAAACGCGGCATCGCGCGGCCCATACTGACTGATTCTCGCTGCCGGCCCGCGCTTCGCCGAGTCGTGAGCGCCACTACAAGCTTGTAATATAGTAATCTGGCCGTTTTCTGCCTCGCGGGAGCGGCGGGCTGCAACTCGGTTCGTGGCAGGCTATAACGCCTGCTCGCCCTTCCGTCGGTTTCGTCCATTGGTTCAAGTTTTGCCACACACAGTCAAACGCAAGCTCACAACCATCTTCTGCGCGGACGTGGTCGGCTACAGCCGCCTGATGGGCGCAGACGAGCACGGCACGCTGGTGCGGCTCAAGCAATGCCGCGAGCTGATGCAGGCGTTTATCGAACGGCATCACGGGCGCGTCATCAGTTGGTCGGGCGATGCGGTTCTCGCCGACTTCAGCAGCGTCGTCGAATCGGTGCAGTGCGCGGTCGAGATTCAACGCGAGCTCAAAGCGCAGAACGAAAGTGTGCGCGATAACCAGCGGATGGACTTTCGTATCGGGATCAATCTCGGCGACGTGATGATCGACGATCACGATATATTCGGCGAAGGCGTGAACATCGCGGCGCGGCTGCAATCCTTGGCGACGCCGGGCGGAATTTTGATCTCGGGTTCCGTGCACGACCAGGTCAAGAACAAGCTGGCGCTCGGCTTCAATTTCATGGGCCACCAGCAGGTCAAGAACATCAGCGAGCAGGTTCCGGTGTTCGTCGTGGCGCATGACGGTTCTACGGCGGCCGCGGGTGCCGCCGCGCTCGGCAGTCTCGGCCGTTCTGGGGAGAAGGCGGCGTCGGCCAAGGCTCCGGCGCTGTTGCCGCTGCGGTTCGCGGCGGGTGTCGTCGACGTGCTTCTCGCTTGCGCGTTGGCGTTCGGGCTCGCCGCCTTTCTTCAAAAGGCAGGCGGGCCGGCGTTCGAGATCGACGCGCCTTATTCGTGGTTCGCGACGGAACGCACGCTTTCGACCGATTTGCCGTCGACCGACATCGAAGGCGGCGGCGATGTGGTGCGCACGACCACGCGATCCATCGTCGAGCGCAACTATTTCGGACTTCTCCAGCAGACCTATCGCAGGACCGCCGTGGAGCTTACTGCAGGCGCGAGCGCCTCGAACGGCGGAAGCGGCCGCGACGCGCGGCAAATCAAAGGCGAAAGCAGCGACGTGTTGATCGATCCGCGCAGCAAGCAGGCGCTTGCGCGCCCTGCCCTGTCGATCGTCACGGTCGTCGCGTACTTCCTCTTGCTCATTCTTACCGAAGGGCTGCTCATGCGCGGCGCATCGCCGGGAAAGGCGTTGCTTGGATTGCGCGTTTCAAGCGTGAGCGGCGGGCGAGCGAACCTACAGCAGGCCGCGGTGCGCAACCTCGGCAAGATCGCGTCGGTCGCGACGGCACTTGTCGGCGTTGTCATGGCGCTGTGGTCCAAGCGGCGGCAAATGCTGCACGACCAACTGGCCGGCTGCTACGTTCACGATGCGAAGTAGTGCGCGGGCGGGCGCGCTGGAGCAGGCCTCGCAACTGCTTCAGCGCGGATCGGTGGACGAGGCGCATGCGGCACTGTCTTCCATCGTCGAGCACGAGCCGGACAATCCGGAGGCGCTCGGCCTGTTCGGGATCGCGCTGGCGCAACGCGGGGACTACGCGACCGCCGCGAACGTGTTGGAGCGGGCCGCGAGACTCAATCCCCAGAACCCCGGCGTTCACCTGAACCGCGGCAACGTGTTGAGGAAGCTGCGGCGCTTCGACGAGGCGGCGGCGTGTTTTCGCCGCTCGACGGCGCTGCGTCCGGATGCTCCCGCCGCCCACCGTCAATTGGGCGCCACATTGATCGATCTGGGGCGCTATCAGGAGGCGGTGGGGGCGCTGAACCGGGCAGCAACGCTTCAGCCGGATCATGCGCCGACGTACCTTGAGCGTGCGCGCGCGGCGCGCGAACTCGGAAACAACCCCGCGGCTCTCTTCGATGTGGAGAATGCGCTGAGATTGGCGCCCACCGACGTCGAGGCGTTGCTGCTCAGCGCAGCCGTCAAACGCGTCATGGGCAAGCGCGAGGAAGCCCTTTCGGATTGCGAACGCGCGTTGGCCGTCGATCCCGGCGACTGGAGATTGCACAACAATCGCGGCGTGCTGCTGGACGAATTGAGGCGATCGGAGGAGGCGCTGGCAAGCTTCGAGAGATCGCTCGAGCTCAACCCCGACAATCCCGACACGTTCTTGAACATCGGCACGGCGCTCGTGGGACTCAAGCGCGGCGACGAGGCGATCAGGAAATACGACGAGGTGCTCGCGCTCGATCCTTCGGACGTTGCCGCCCTCAACGCGAAGGGCGTGGTGTTCCTTGCAATGCGGCGATTCGGCGAGGCGCTCGAGAACTTCGACTGTGCCGTCGCGCGGCACCCGGAATCGGTCGTTTCCAACTTCTATCGATCGTTCGCGTTGTTGGCGACGGGGCGTCTGCCGGAGGGATTTGAGGCCTACGAGTGGCGCCGCCGCGGCGACGCGTTTGCCGCCTTGCCGCGTTTCGAGCAACCCGAGTTGAAACCGGGAGAGGACCCGCGGGGCAAACGCCTGTTGCTTTGCGGCGAGCAAGGTCTTGGCGACGTGCTGCAATTCGCCAGATTCGCCAGGAGCTTCGCCGACCGCGGCGCCACGGTCGTTCTCGCCGTCCAAGCACCGCTCAACCGGCTGATGTCGAGCTTGGGGAAGGACATCATGATCGTTCCTCCCGAAGGCCCGGCACCCGAATTCGATCTCACCTACCCGCTTCTGTCGGCTCCTCACTTTCTCGGCACGACCATGGAATCGATTCCGGCGCAAACGTATCTTTGCGCGCCCGATGAACTGGTTCCGGCCTGGCGGGCACGACTGGAGCCCTATTCGGGCGACCTGCGGGTTGGGCTCGCGTGGTCCGGCAATCCGCAATATGTGAGCGATTCGACGCGCTCGGCCGCGTTCGACCAGCTGCGTGTGATCCTCGACATCCCGGGCGTCACTTTCGTCAATGTTCAGAAAGACGTGCGCCCCGGCGACGAGGAGGCGCTGGCGAAGGCCGGCGTGCTCGACTTCAGGGGCGAGCTCACAGACTTCGCCGAGACCGCAGCCTTGCTTTCACAGCTCGATTTGGTGATCGCCGTCGACACCTCGATCGCCCATCTCGCGGGCGCTTTGGGAAAGCCGGTTTGGATTCTTCTCTCGGCGGTTTCGGATTGGCGCTGGCTCCATGGCCGCGAGGACAGCCCCTGGTATCCGACGGCGCGCCTGTTCCGGCAAGAGAACCTCGGCGAATGGGAGCCGGTTTTCGCCAGCGTGAAGGCGCGTCTCTCTGTTTTTGCGCGCGAACTCGCGTCAGGCCAGTAGCTCGCCGAACCTTACGCGCATGGCGTCGGCATTGCGCCTGACCTTCGCCTTGTAGGCCGCGACGCGGTTGCGATCGACTTTCCAAGTGACGCTCTCGGGAAACGTCTGGCCGAAGATGTCGATCAGCATCGAGCGGAATTTACCCGACGCAAGGTTGCGATCGCCGGACTCGCGTTGCTCGATGTAGGCGACCTCTTCGGCGCTTGTGAGCGCACACAACAGCGGATGCAGACGTTCGGAGAAGATCCGTTTGTGACGCTGGATGTGCTGGATCGTGCGGTCCATGGGCAAGTCCTTCAGGATGCCGCCGCCGATATGCAGCAACTGGTCGACGAAAGCGACGGCCAACGGGAACGCATTGATGAGCCAATCGCCCAGATGCGACGCGTTCGCGCGACCGCGCCCGTAAAGCAGCAAATCTTCCTCGTAGCGCGCATACCAGTGCGTCATTCGATCCAGCAGTCGGGCAAGGTTCGCAGCGGGCAGCTGGGCACGATACTGCGTGCCGAAGATGCCGACCGATGCCTTGGCGCCGGCCACCGCGGCAAGCAGCCCATCGTCCAACAGATCGCCGAAAAGACTGTTGCCGATGCCGACGACGAGCAGATCCAAATCGGCGGGCACCGGCGAAAATGGGCGCAGCGTGCCCCAGGTCAGCTCGGCATGGGGCGGCAGCACGTCGTTCAGAAGGTGATAGCCCAGGCGGTCGCCGAAGTTTCCGACGTTGTTGTACGAGATGACGTGGACGCGCTTGGGCTTCTGCGGCACGGACTCACTTGCCTGATCGAACCGGATCAGATGCTGGAAGGCATCCACTTGCTTGATCAGCGACGCACGATAGCCGTGGGCCTGCGCGAGCCCTACGAATTCGGGCAGTGAGAAATGATTGACCCATCCGTGCGCCGGGCGATCGAGTCGGGGCGCCAGTTCGATGTCACAATAGCTGCACAGGATCGGCCTGCGGCTGCGGGCAAAGTCGGCGAAGAGCTCCCTGGGTTTGTAGAGATATTCCCAAACGCCGAGCATGACCACGAGATCGGCGCCGGCCACGGCCGCGGTTGGAATGCCTTGCGTGTTCAGGTCGGTGACGATCGTGCGCTCGTCGCGCGCGATGATATCGCTCGGCACATAAGCGCAGCCGAGCGGAAGGTGGCGCTCGAGCGCCATCGCGCCGCAGCCGATGTCGAGCACGCGCGTGCCCGCCGGTATCAAATCGGCGGCCATAACAGCGCGCGCTTCCCAAGCCGGTTCGAGCTGCTTGGGGTCCGACCAACGCGTGAAGTCGGTTTCGCGCGCTTCGATGATTTGTTTGCGGCGCCGCGTTTCGTCCATCGAACGACTCTGGTGAGGGGTGCGCACTTCTAGCGGCTTGCGCCGCTGTTTCCAACATGCCTCGCGCAACGAAAAAGGGGCGCGAACCTTGGTCCGCGCCCCTGTGCATTCGACTATCGTTGACCCGCGTCAGTTCACCTTCTGAGGATCCATCCGCATTTGCGGAACGCGGCTTTGTTTCGCGTCGTCGACGAGGGTGTGCGTGAACTCGGCGACCGGTTCGGTCTCCATCACTTTGCCGAGAATGGCGACGGTGCGCACGACTTCCGCGGACGTGCCGAATATCTCGGCGATTTCTTCCCACGGCGACTTCGGCGCCGGATAGCGCTTCAGGTTGATTTGCGCGTCGGCCGGGATTCCGGCCAACGCCTTCGTCGCCTCAAGCGCCGCGCGGAAGCCGCCGAACTCGTCGACCAACCCGCGAGGCTTCGCATCCGCACCGGTCCACACGCGGCCTTTCGCGATCTCGCGGACTTTCTCGACCGGAAGCTTGCGACCCGCCGCGACCTTCGCGGTGAAATCTTCGTAGATCTGGTCGACACCGTTGTTGAAGATCGCCCACTGTTCCGGCGTGAACGGTTGGGTCGCCGAATCCATGAGCGCGTTCGTGCCGACGCCCAGCGGGCGCAAATTGATCCCGAGCAGCGCCCAGGAGCCGGACGTGACCAGCTTGCCGGACAGCACGCCGATCGAGCCCGTGATGGTCGTCTCATGCGCGAAGATCTTGTCGGCCGACAGCGACACGTAATAGCCGCCGGACGCCGCAACCTCGCCCATGCTGACGACGACTTTCTTGCCGGCTTTCTGCGCCTTCTTGATCGAGTCGAGGATTTGATCCGACGCGAGCGCGGAGCCGCCAGGCGAATTCACGCGGAAGAGGATCGCCTTGACATCGTCGTCTTCGGTGGCGTCGCGAAATGCTTTCGCGATCGTGTCGCCGCCCATCGACGAGCCGTCGCCGAAGCCGGACTCGGACTTGCCGTCGTTGATCTGGCCGTCGCCCTGAACGAACGCGATGGTCGGCCGGCCGTACCCTTCCCAAGGGCTTCCGGACATCTTGAAGTATTCCGACAGCGTCTTCAGTTCGGCCTTGCCGCCAGCGCGCGCGAGCGCCGCGTCTTCCGCTTCGTCGTCATAGCCTTGCTTGTCGATCAATTTCTTGTCGATCGCCTGCTGGGTCAGATAAGGCGCGCCGTTGATCAACGCGACGATCTCGTCTCGGGTCTTCTTTCGCGAGGCCGCGATGTCGGCCGTCGCCGATTCAAAAACCGATTCGATCAGGCGCGTGTTCGCTTCGCGATGCGCGGCCGTAAACTCTTTTTCCGTGAACATGTTCGCCGCGTTCTTGTATTCGTAACGCTGCGTGAACTCCGGTTTTGCTTCGATCTTGTCGAGCAACCCGCGCAGGAACACCGCAGTCGACGACACACCTGCCGTGTTCATCTCGCTGACCGGCTGGAGCCAGATTTCGTCGGCCGCCGACGCGAGCAGGTAATCGCCCATGCCGCTCGTATAGAAGGCCTGTGCGTGCGCGACGACGAATTTGCCCTTGGCCTTGAAAGATTTGAGCGCCGCGCGAAGCTCCTGAGCCTCACTCGACGAAATGCCCGAACCGCCGACGCGGAGGTAGAGGCCTTTGACGTGCTCGTCGCCCTCGGCTTTCGCCAGCGCCGTCACCGCGTCGATGATCGAAGCCACGCTGTGCTGTTCGGCGAAGGGATTGTTGGGGCGTTGGTCGGGCAATCCCTCGCGCATGTCGAGTGTCAGGACCATTTCGCCCGGCAATTTCGGCTGGGTGAAGACGCCGACGACGGCGATGGTGATGAAGAGCAGCACGAAGAAAATGATGACCGAGGCGATTCGGTTGAAGATGCCCTTCAACCTCGCCAAGAACCAAGACCACATGGGATGCCCCCTAAACCTTTGATGAGTTACGGCAGGATAGATGGTGCCTCTCTCGGGCACTATGCAAGACTGCAACTTGTACGTATGTCTCGGCCGTATCGCAACATGTGCGGGTAATTTGAAGGCAGCTGGCGCGTGTATGCCATAGACGCGCCTCGGTTTTCAGCCACAGGAACGGCACTGGGAGGCCTCAGGAACGCTCGCGGGCTCTTTTTCCCAAGAAATAGCGACATCTAGGGGGCCGCCGCGCCGAACGTGTCACACTTGTTCGTGTCACGGCTCTGCAGCCCCAATTTGAACCAGCGGGCGCGTTGGGCGGAGGTGGGTGCCGTGGGTGAAGCTCTCCGGAACGAC
The DNA here is from genome assembly GCA_041477875.1 of Micropepsaceae bacterium. Classification (GTDB taxonomy): domain Bacteria; phylum Pseudomonadota; class Alphaproteobacteria; order Micropepsales; family Micropepsaceae; genus SZUA-430. The sequence continues at coordinate 9,066 of JBGOVA010000155.1, forward strand.
GTAGCCTTGCGCTTGGCGCTGCAAGCGAGCGTCGCCGACCGCGGCCGCGGCGTTCATCGCTTCGTCGATGTAACCGGCTTCCAGAATGTGCTTTTGCTTTTCGGTGTGGTGCGCCCAGACGCCGGCGAAGCAATCGGCCTGCAATTCAACCCTCACCGATAGGACGTTGGCCTCTTCTTCGCTCAGCCGGTCGCGCTCGGCGCCCACGCGGCTCGTGACGCCGAGCAAGGTTTGAACGTGGTGGCCGATCTCGTGCGCGATCACGTAGGCGAATGCGAAGTCACCGCCGGCGCCAAGCTTCGTGCTCATCTCGTCGAAGAACGAGAGATCGAGGTAGACCTTCCGGTCGCTCGGACAATAAAAAGGGCCCGCCGCGCTTTGGGCAAAGCCGCACGCCGAGTCCACGGCGCGACGGAAAAGAACGAGGGTTGGAAGCTCGTACTGCCGGCCGGCATCGCGGAAGACCGCAGACCAAGTGTCTTCCGTGTCCGCGAGAATCACTCTGACGAAGGTGCCGCGTTGCGCCTCTTCAGGTGTTTCCTGATAAGGCCGGCCGGTGTCCTGGCCGTCCGCCGGCCGCCCGGAAGCCCTGCGCCCGGGAAGCGCAGGCCGCGTGCTCCGCCGCCCGCGGTTTCACCGCGACGGTCCTCGATGTTTTCGCTCTGTCTGCGGCCGTCTGTCTGCGGCCGTCGGCGTTCATTGCGTGCCTCCGTCTGCGGAACTGAGCGCATGCAGCATAGCTGTTTTCCGCCACTTTCTGTGTAGCCTAGGCGCCGCGCGCCCACGCGCTCTCGCGGCGCATGTTTAACACCCCTTGTTTGTGGCCGGCCAATCTGGCGAAGTAGCGGGCGATAGGCGCCGCTTCTTTGGGGGAGAGGGGATGCTTCTACGATCAGTGTCCTTCGCCGCGACGGCCGCCCTGACGACCGTGCTGGCGCTTGTGTTCACGACATTTCCCGCGCCCCGCATCGATCCCGCGAACGCTTATTTTCAGCCGACGAACATCTATAGGTCCGGTCTTGTCGGAACGCATGCGCTTGCGCTGACGTTTGATGACGGCCCATCGGCGTATACAAGCGAGCTTCTGGATTCCCTCGCGCGCTACAATATTCGCGCCACGTTCTTTATCGTCGGTTCGCGCGTGCAGTATCACCGCGACGTGATGGAACGCATGATGCGCGAAGGTCACGTGATCGCGAACCACTCGTTCACGCACGCGCGGCTGGGGCGGCGATACGCAAGCAATCCCGAGCTGCTGATCACGCAGATCGGCACGACGAACGACGCGATCGCGCCGTATGTGCGGCCGGGACAAGGGCTTTATTTCCGCGCGCCTTATGGCGTGTGGCGCCGCGTGCATGCGGACTATCTGAACCAAGATCCTGCCCTGAAATACTATGTCGGGCCGATTTATTGGGACGTGGGCGGGGATATCGCCTACGACGACGAAGGCAATTTGCGCACAGCGGCCGATTGGGATTGCTGGTCGCAAGATTTGACCGCCGAGCAATGCGGCGCGGGCTATTTGCGCGAGATTCGCAGGAAGAAAGGCGGCATCGTCCTGATGCACGACATCCGGCAGCGGTCCTTGTGGATGGTCAACGCCTTGTTGCCGACGTTGGTGGCCGACGGCTATCGCTTCGTCACCTTGGACGAGGTGCAAGAGTTCGATCAGTACCGCACGCCCGCGACGCAGGATGTGCCCATCGCGATGCGTGACGGCCGCTATCCGCTCGCCGCACCCGCGCGCTAGAGCATTTTGACACCTGAGTTACGCGTAGCCCGAATTTCGCAGATAGTTTGCGCATTCGGGCGGTGTGAAGATGTCGATGATCTGACCGATGGTGTCCCACAGAGCTAGTACGGTGCGCTTCTTGGCTTTGCGCAGG
>JBGOVA010000171.1:0-9918 GCA_041477875.1 Micropepsaceae bacterium
ATCGCCGTTGGCGGAGATCGACGCGACCTGCGCGATTTCCTTGCGTTCGCTCACGCTGCGCGAAAGCGTCTTCAGTTCCTCGACGATCGCAGCGACAGCCTGCTCGATGCCGCGTTTCAGGCTCATCGGGTTTGCGCCGGCTGTCACATTGCGCAGGCCCTCGCGGAAGATCGCTTCGGCGATCATCTTGCCGATCGAGGTGTCGCCGTTCGCCGAGATGGTGCCGACTTGGGCGATCTCGTCGTTCGACTTGACTTTCTTCGAGCGCTTCTTGAGATCGGCCACGACGTGCTCGACCGCGAGCATGACGCCGCGCTTCAAGTCCATCGGGTTCATGCCGGCTGCAACCGCCTTCATGCCCTCGCGAACGATCGCTTGGGCCAAAACCGTCGCCGTTGTCGTGCCGTCGCCCGCCGTGTCGTTCGTCTTCTGGGCCACTTCGCGCACCATCTGCGCGCCCATGTTCTCGAACTTGTCGGCGAGTTCGATTTCCTTGGCGACCGTAACGCCGTCTTTCGTCGAGCGCGGCGCACCGTACGACTTTTCGATGACGACGTTGCGGCCCTTCGGACCGAGCGTGACCTTCACTGCATCGGCCAAGATATCGACGCCGCGCAACAGCCGCGCACGTGCATCCGAATGAAATTTCACTTCTTTAGCTGCCATGGTCGTAAAACTCCTATTTTTTTTGAGAGGGCGGTCTCGCAGGGTGAAAAATGATGGCGGCCGTGCCGCCTTCGGCTGTCAGGCCGCCTTTTTCACCGAAACCTTGCCCTCGAGAATTCCCATGATGTCCGACTCTTTCATGATCAACAGCTCTTCGCCGTCGATCTTGACTTCAGTGCCCGACCACTTGCCGAAGAGGATGCGATCGCCGGCCTTTACGTCCGGCGCAATGCGCTTACCGTTCTCGTCGCGGGCGCCGGGGCCGACAGCAATTACCTCGCCTTCTTGCGGCTTCTCTTGCGCGGTATCGGGAATGATGATGCCGCCGGAGGACTTGGTCTCTTCCTTGACGCGCTTGACCACGACGCGATCACCGAGCGGATGAAATTTCATGCGCGTTCTCCCTTGGGTTCGAGAAAGTGTCGCAATTTGTTGAAAATGCGCCATTTTGGCACTCGACCTGGTCGAGTGCTAATGGGTGCCCTTGACCTAGGCGCATTGCCTAGTGGGGTCAAGGTGCGCCACCGCAATATGGCAAGCCGTCTTCGTGCCAAGAGCCGCCGGGACCCCGGACCCTTCAGCGAGATGGCGACGCTCTCGTTTGAAGGGGACGCGATCCGCCCGGAAGATTCAAAGGGCAAGCGCGCCACAATAACATTCAGTGCGCGTGCTGGCTTGATCGAAGAAAACAGGTCCAAGCCCCCGCAGTCGATCGGGATGCCCACCGCAAACGAAGATGGGCTGACCGCGTACATTTTCTCGCCTGACTAGCGCATGGCCAAACTCGCGGCGGTTGCACAGTCAGGCCGCGTCCAGATCGTCCAATTCAACGCAACGCGGCTGCGCTACCGATCGGCAACTATTCAGAGCGTTTCGCTCGATACGCATTTCAATGAGGCGGAGTGGTAAATTTGCGCGGCTCCGTGCGCCCGACTGCACGAAGGCCGCGCAGTCGGCGAAAATTTGCTCCTGGTTTTGCCAGAATTGGCGGAGCGCAGTGCGTATCGGACCGCGCACCGCACCATCCATTCCCAAACTATCGCCCTATGAAAACCCCCGTCCTGCCGGTGTAGGATCGCGAGTCTGTAAATGGGGGATCGTATGGCGGCCTTGAGCATGACGCGGCGCATTGCGAGCGCCGGGATCGGCCTAATTGTTTTCGGCCTCGCGTCGTTGGCTTCGCTTGCCGCAACGCCTGCAGCGGCAGCACCGTATTCGGTTGAAGAAAAATCGATCGCCGAGCTTCAGGCCGATCTGAAATCCGGCGCGACGACGTCCGAGACCCTGGTCCAAGCCTATCTCGACCGCATCGCGCGCATCGATCGCGCCGGCCCGACCTTGCGCGCCGTTCTCGCGCTCAACCCGAAGGCGCTCGACGACGCGCGCGCGTTGGATGCCGAACGCAAGGCCGGCAAGATTCGCGGCCCCCTGCACGGCATTCCGATCCTGGTGAAGGACAACATCGAAACGGCCGACCTGCCGACCACGGCGGGCTCGCTCGCGCTCAGCGACAATGTGACCGGTCGCGACGCCCCGCTCATCGCGCGCCTGCGTGCCGCGGGCGCCATCATCCTCGGCAAGACGAACCTGTCGGAGTGGGCCAACATCCGCTCGTCGCATTCGGTCAGCGGCTGGAGCGCGGCCGGCGGCTTGACGCGAAACCCCTACGCGCTCGACCGCAACGCCTGCGGCTCGTCGTCGGGCTCGGCCGCCGCCGCCGCGGCAAGCCTCGCGGCCGGCGCGATCGGCACCGAAACCGACGGCTCCATCACCTGCCCCGCCTCGGCGAACGGCCTGGTCGGCCTCAAGCCGACGGTCGGCCTCGTCTCGCGTACGCACGTCGTCCCGATCAGCCACACGCAAGACACCGCCGGCCCGATGACGCGCAACGTCGCCGACACGGCGCTGCTCTTGACGGTGCTCGCCGGCAGCGACCCTGCCGATCCGGCGACGAAGGACGCCGACGCGCGCAAAGCCGACTACGTCGCGGCGCTCGACGCCGGCGCGCTCAAGGGCAAGCGCATCGGCGCGCTCTCGTTCCTCAAAGGCTATCATGCCGCTACCGACGCGGCCTTCGCCGAGGCGCTCGAGCAGATGAAGCTCGCGGGCGCCGAAATCGTCGAGATCGACAAGTTCAAGCATCTCGACAAGATCAACGAAACGGAGCTCACGGTCCTCCTCAGCGAACTCAAAACCGATCTCAACGTGTATCTGGCGTCGACGCCGAAGACCGTCGCCGTGCGCACGCTCGAGGACGTGCTCGCCTTCAACGCCGGCACGCCCGCCGAGGTCGCCCTATTCGGCCAAGACTTGTTCGAGCAAGCGCAACAGACGAAAGGCCCGAAGGACCCGGCCTACCTGAAGGCCGCCGCGACCGCGAAGCGTCTGGCCGCGCGCGAAGGCATCGACCGCCTGCTCAAGGACCACAAGCTCGACGCGCTCGTGGCGCCGACGGGCGGCCCGGCCTGGACCACCGACGTCGTCACCGGCGACCACTTCCTGGGCGCGGCCTCGACCCTGCCCGCGGTCGCCGGCTACCCCCACATCACCGTGCCCATGGGCGAGGCGACGGGCCTGCCCGTCGGCATCTCGTTCATCGGCCCGGCGTGGTCGGAGGCAAAGCTGATCGCGCTCGCCTATGCTTATGAGCAGCGCACGCATGAGCGAAAGCCTCCGCGCTACCTGAGAAGCGTCGAAGATACGGATGACGTGCGCTCCGCGCTCGTGCCGGCCGCCCGCTGATCCGCTTACGCGGCGCCGACGCCGAGCGCAGAACCGATGGCGAAAGTCGCGGCGCCGGCAATTGCGCCGATGGCGAGCATGCGCGCGCCGCCCCACAACGCGTTTCGCCCTGAAAACAGGCTGAGCGTCGCGCCGACGCCAAACAACGCGCACAACGATAATCCCGCCGCAATCATCACGGCTTGCGTTGCACCCAAGAGGAACGGCGCCAACGGCAAGATCGCACCCAGCGCAAACGCGACGAACGACGACAGGGCCGCGCCCCAGGGCGATCCCAGATCGTCTGGATTGAGACCCAGTTCCTCGCGCGCCAGCGTGTTGAGCGCCTGCGCCGGGTTGGCGACGAGCCGACGCGTGATGGCGCGCGCCTCGTCGATCGGCACGCCGCGCGCGGCATAGATCAGTGCAAGCTCTTCCGCTTCCTCCATCGGATAGCGTTCGAGCTCGTCGCGCTCCTGCCCGATCTGGTATTCGAACATTTCGCGCTGCGACAGCATCGACACGAACTCGCCCGCCGCCATCGAAAACGCGCCGGCCAGCAATCCCGCGAACCCCGTCAAAACGATGATGTGCGTTTCCGCCCCCGCACCCGCGACGCCGAGAATGAGACACGCGCTCGACACCAGCCCGTCGTTGACGCCGAACACGCCCGCCCGCAATGCACCGCCACCGCCGCCGCGATGGCGTCCGCCGATCTCGCCCACCTCCTTGGGCATGACGTGCCCTGCCGGCGGCGCGCTGTCGTAGACTGAAAGCCCGCGTATTTTCGACGCCGCCAGGATGGCCTTGCATCGGCGCGGCGAAAGCAATCGCACGATCGCCGCCGTCAGCCGCAATCGCATATCCGGATGAAACGCGGGCGGCTTCGCGCTCATGGACTGGACGATGATGCCCGCCTGCCGTTCGGCGGCGACCGCCAAATCGCGAAACAGTTTGCTCTTTGCGGGATCGCTCTCGGCGTCCGCAACCTTGAGGTAAAGCCACGCCGAAGCGATCTCTTCACGCCACCGCTCTTCGTTCGACATGCATGCGCTCCTTCAGACCGCCGTTGCTGCGAGCGGCTTCAACTCGATCTTTGCTTTGGCAAGGCGCCGGTAGAGGTTGCGCCGGCGCACCAGCGGCCACCATTCGTAGAGAAATATCTCGAGCGGCCGCCAGTTCGCGACCCAGCCCAGGATGACCAGGCTCTCTTGCACGATGCGCCCGAACGGCGCGCTGCCGATCACGGTCTCGGCGTACTGCGCCGCAACGACGCAAGCCACGAGCACGCTGATGCCGATGGCGAGCGACATCCGCCCGACGCGAAACAACTCGCGCAAATCCCGCGTGACGGCCTCCGCGCGGTGGGGGAAGAACCGGCACACGCCGCCGGCCGTCTCGCGCGCCGCCGGCGATTGGGTTTGCGCCTCCGGCAAGTGAATGACGATGCGCAGGTCGTGGTCGTGCGGCAGTTCACGCGCCCAACCGACGATGAACTCCTCGGCGTCTCTGTCGAGGTCCTTGTCCCGGAAGGGATAAGGGTCGAGTGTTTCGAACAGCTGCGCGACTTCCTGCACGCTGAGCTCGATCACGGACGTGGGTGTTGATTCACTCGTCGCTTGTCTCCTCGCGGTCTTCGGGAGCCTGAGCCCAGCCTTTGATGCGCACAATGTGTGCGCCAACCGCAACCGCGGCAAGCGCGAACCCCGCCGCGTCGAACCACGGATCGGCGTAGAACAATGCGAGCCCGGCCGCGCACGCGACGACGCGTTCGGAGAGATTCGCCTCGCGCACGATCCAACCGCCGAGCGCCGCGGCCAATGCCGCCACGGCAAAGCATGCGGTCAAGAACGTCCACAATATCTGAGGCCATTCGCCTTGCAGCAACAGGCCCGTGCCTTCCGGCGACAGGCAGAACATGAACGGCACGAGGAAGGCGGGCAGGCAATATTTCCACGCCTGCATCATCGTCGCGAAGGACTCGCCGCGCGTGATCGCGGCTGCCGCGAATGGCGCCAATGCCGTCGGCGGCGAAACGTCGGCAAGGACCGCATAGTAGAACAAGAACATGTGCGCCGCCGCCTCCGGCACGCCGACACCGCGCAGGGCCGGGACCAGCATAACAGCAGCGATGATGTAGGACGCCGTCACCGGCACCGCCGTGCCGAGCAGCCACATCGCCAGCGCCGCGAACACGATCGTGAGGAACAAACTGCCGCCGCCGAAATCGACGATGAGGCCCGAGATGTTGAGCCCAAGCCCCGTGAGCGTGATGACCGAGACGATGATGCCCGCGCACGCGCACGTCGCCGCGACGCCGACGACGTTGCGCGCCCCGTCGATCAACGCCTCGACCATGCGCAAAGCGCCGGCGTCGACGGCCAGCCTTTCGCGACGCGCGCCGATCCACATCGCAACCGAGTAAACCGTCGCCGCGCACAACCCCAAGAATGCTGCCTCCGAATCTCGGGCACCCAGCAAGTCGACGATCGCGGCGGTCCCAAGCCCAACCGCGGCACCCGGCAGCAGGGCAAGACGCGTGTCCGCACGGATAAGGCTGAGGCCGAACGCAATCGCGATCGACCAGAACACGGCCATGAACGCGCTCATGCCGACCGCGAGCAGCACCGCGATCGCGCCGAGCGAAATGAAATGATAGCCGTGCGCGCGCGCGAGCGACCACGCCGACATCTCGCTCGTCTTCACCGGCTTGACGCCGAGCCGGCGCGCGTCCGCCTCGACCATCAGCCAGCACGAGAGGTAGTAGAGCAGCGTCGGGATCGTCGCCATGACGAGCACGTCGAGATACGTGACCTGCAGATACTCGGCGATGATGAACGCGGCGGCGCCGAGCGTCGGGGGCGACAGCAGCGCGCCGATGCCGGCCGCCGACAAGAGCCCGCCCGCGACGTTCGCCGGATAACCGGACCGCTTGAGCATCGGCCACGCCAGCGTCGCGAGCGTCACGGTCGTTGCAACCCCGCTGCCCGACACGGTGCCGAGCAGGAACCCGGATGCGACCGTCGCTCGCCCCGGTGCGGCCGCGCTTGGTCTTTTCCCGAACAACGCAAACGCCCATTCGATGAAGAACGTGCCCGCGCCGCTCTTGGCCAGCACGGCGCCGTAGATCGTGAACAGCACGATGAACGTCGCCGCGACGTCGAGCGGCGTCGAAAAAATCCCTTCAAGCGTCAGATAATTCTGCCCGACGATGCGCGCGATCGAATAGCCGCGATGGTCGAGCGGCTCGGGCATGTAAGGGCCCGCAAGCGCATAACCGAGAAAGGCGACGGTGATGAGCGGCAGCGCCCAACCGGTCGTGCGCCGCGTCGCCTCGAGAATGCAGAGGATCAACCCGCCGCCGAACCACACCTCGATGTCGAGCGGGCGTGTCGCGCGCGTCTTCACCGCTTCGATATGGGTCGCGAGATAGATCAGCGCGGCGGCCGAAATCGCGACCAAAAGCCAATCGACGATCCAAACCCGGTCGCGATGCTTCGACTGAAGCCACGCCGGGTAAACGAGAAACGCCAGCGTCAGAACGAGCCCCAGGAACGCCGCGCGATATGTCGTCGTGCCGATCGAATACTGCGTCCAATAGAGTGCGAGCGCCGCCAGCACGAAGGCGAGCGCGCCCGCGACCCAAGCCATCGCCCCGCTAAGCCTTCGGGTCGGCTGCTCGTCGGCAGCGAGCAGATCGTCGACGGGCGCCGCAGTCACTTGATCGCGCCGCGCGCCTTATAAAAGGCCGTCGCCGCGGGATGAAACGGGATCGCCGTCTTTGCCGCCGCGCCCGCGAGCGTCAGCGCCCTTGCTTCGGGATGAATGGCCTGCACGTCCTTCAGGTTGTCGAACAAGCCCTTGAGGATCTTCTCGACAGTCTCGGCTTTCATGTCCGCGCCGACGAACAGGATGTTGGCGACGCCCACGCCGCGCACGTCCGCCGGCGTTCCGGCATAGATCGCCTTGGACAGCGTGAAGCTGCGATAGAGATTGGGGTACTTGCTGTTGAGCCTGGGCATCAAGTCGCCCGCCGGCACGAACACGATCTTCACGTTTCCCGTCGTGACGAGATCGGTGATCGCCGATGTCGGCAGTCCCCCGATCCAAAACATCGCGTCGATCTTGCCGTCCTTGAGCGCGGCCACCGACTCCGACACGCCCAGATTGTCGCGCGTCACGTCCTTGTCCGGCCGCAGACCGGCCGCTTCGAGCAAGCGGTCGGCGATCGCCTCCGTGCTTGAACCGGCGGAGCCGACCGAAAGGCGCTTGCCCTTCATCTGCGCGACCTTGGCGATCTTGGAGTCCGCGCGCGTCACGATGTGCACGAAGCTGTCGTAGAGCACCGCGATCGCCTGAATTTTCTGCGCCCCCGTGTCGGCGTAAGCGCCAGCGCCGTTCACCCCGTCGAGCGCCGAATCGATCGTCGAGAACCCGATATCCGCATCGCCCGCGCCGACGAGTTTCACGTTGTCGACGGAGCCGCCCGTCACTTCCGCCGTGACCTGCATCCCCGGCACGTGGCTCGACAGCACCCGCGCGATGCCCCCGCCATAGGGATAGTAGACGCCGCCCGTGCCGCCGGTTGCGATCGAAAGCCTGAGCTTGTCCGCCGCAAGACCGGTCGCTGCCGACAGAACGAGGGCGAGCGCGGCAACCCAAGCAAATCTCTTCGAAATCATGAACCTATCCCGCAAAAGCGGGCGGACTTTGCCTCGCCTTTGCGCGAGAGGCAAATCGCCCTTATGACCTCACCGCAAATGATCAAAATCACCGACACGATCGAACTCGATGAGCGCGAAATCCACGAGACGTTCGTGCGCGCCTCGGGCCCCGGCGGGCAGAATGTCAACAAGCTTTCGACGGCCGTCGAACTGCGCTTCGACGCGCGCCATTCCAAAAGCCTGCCCGACGACGTTTCCATCCGCCTGCAACACCTCGCGGGCCGCAGGCTGACCAAGGAGGGCGTGATCGTCATCGAAGCCCAGCGCCACCGCACCCAGGAACGCAACCGCGCCGACGCCCTCGAACGCCTGGTCGAACTTGTCCGCGCCGCAACATTCGTCCCCAAGCCGCGAAAAAAGACCAAGCCCACGCGCGCCGCGCGTGCAGAGCGCCTCGAACACAAGGTCCGCCGTGGGAAAGTGAAGCGCCTGCGCGGCTCGAAACCCGACCTCGATTAGGGCCCCGTCGCGCGCTAGGGTGCACCCGACAAAACTTGGAGCGCCCGCCATGACGACCTCGACCGACTTCCTGTCCAGCCGCAAGGACCTGCATCAAACGAAGTTCGTCGAGACGCAGCTGCCCGCGCTCAAGCCGGGCCAGGCTCTGATCAAGATCGACCAATTCGCCTTCACCGCCAACAACGTCACCTACGGCGCGTTCGGCGATGCGATGATGTATTGGAACTTCTTCCCCGCACCCGAAGGCTGGGGCCGCGTGCCGGTGTGGGGCTTCGGCGACGTCGTGGAATCGCAAGCGGACGGCATCAAGGCGGGCGAACGCTTCTACGGCTATTACCCGATGTCGACGCATCTGATCGTCGAGCCGGCGCGCATCTCGGCCTCAGGCTTCTCCGACGGCGCCGCGCATCGCCAGAAAATGGCGCCGGTCTACAACAGCTACCTGCGCACGGCCGCCGACCCCGGCTACGACAAGAAGCGCGAGGCCGAACAATCCCTACTGCGCCCGCTCTTCATGACCTCGTTCTTCATCGACGACTTCCTCGCCGACAACGATTTCTTCGGTGCGCGCGAGGTGATCCTGTCGAGCGCGTCGAGCAAGACGTCGCTCGGCCTCGCGTTTCTACTTCACGCAAACCGCCGCGGCCAAGTCGGCGTCGTCGGGCTGACGTCGAAAGCCAACACCGACTTCGTCGACAAGACGAAATACTATGACCACATCGTCGCTTATGACGCGATCGCTCAAAGCCCGCACGACAAGGCCGCGGCTTTTGTCGACATGGCCGGCAGCGGCGAAGTGCGCGCCAACGTGCACAAGCATTGGAATGAGAACCTGAAATACAGCTGCGCCGTCGGCGCCACGCACTGGGACCAGCGCGCGGCATCGAGCGAACTGCCCGGCCCGAAACCCGCGCTTTTCTTCGCCCCCGACCACATCAAGCGCCGCACCAAGGACTGGGGGCCCGAAGGCCTGCAAAAGCGCACCGCGGAAGCCTGGTCGAAGTTCATCCCCTCCGTCGACCATTGGATGAAGATCGTGCGCGGCCGCGGTCGCGCAGACGTGGAGCGCGTCTACCGCGAGATGCTCACGGGCAAGGCGAAGCCCGAAGAAGGTCACGTGCTCTCGCTCTAGGCGACACGCGTCCGCGCATGGTGATCGGCCACGATCTGCGCGATCGCCATCGTCACCCGCTTGCCCGTCGGGATGTGCAGGAACTCGTTCGGCCCGTGCGCGTTCGAGTTGGGTCCAAGGACGCCGGTGATGACGAACTGCGTCCCCGGGAACTTCTCGCCCAGCATGCCCATGAACGGGATGCTGCCACCCTCGCCCATGTAAGCCGGCGGCCGG
>JBGOVA010000010.1:0-39540 GCA_041477875.1 Micropepsaceae bacterium
CCCGACGGCGAAGCGACCGCCGACGTGCTCACCCGCGCGCGCCCCGAATACGATGCGCGCGGCATACGCATGGGATCGTTCTTTCTCTATCCCTCGCTCGCCGGCGGCTTCGGCTACACCGACAACGTCTTCAACGACTCGTCGAACCTCGACGACTACTTCTATTCGCTGAGCCCGCAGCTTCAGTTCCGCTCCGCGTGGTCGCGCCACATGCTCAATCTCTCGGCGCAGTCCCAAAGCTATTGGTATTCCAATCAGTCGAGTGAAAACCGCACCGACTGGAGCCTCGCCGCAGAGGGACGCGTCGACATCGTCCGCGGCACCGACGTCACGGGCGAAGTGCACTACCAAGACCTGCATGAACCGCGCGGCACCGATCTGACCGGCGGCCTTCTTCCGGGCGACCCTGCGGAGCCGACCGAGCTTTCGCGCACGGGCTTCAGCGCGTCGTTCAACCACACGCTCAACCGGGTGCGCCTGTCGCTCGGTGGCAGCCTCGAAAACATCGACTACCAGGACACGCCGATCGTTCAGCCTTTCGGGCTCGCGTACTTCAACAACGACGACCGCGATCGCACGGTGACGGAAATCTTCGCCAAGGCTGCGATCGAAGCGACGCAAGACACGGCGGTCTTCGTGCGCGCCCGCTGGAACCAGCACGATTTCGACACGGCCGTCGACGATGACGGCTTCAATCGCGATTCCGACGGCTGGGGCCTCGATGGCGGCGTCGAATTCTCGATGACGCATGTGCTGGTCGGCGAACTCTTCGCCGGCTACGCGCAGCGCAGCTACGACGATCCCGCGTTCACGGATACGTCGGAACTCGCGTTCGGCGCGGGCCTGAAATGGTTTGCGACCATGTTGACGACCTTGAGGCTCGACGCCGCGCGCTCGATCGAGGACACGTCCATCACGGCCGCGTCGGGCTACGTCTCGACGCGCGGCGAAGTCGGCGTCGACCACGAGTTGTTGCGCAACGTGATCCTGAGCGGGCGCTTGGGTTACGAGAACGCCGAGTACCAGCGCGTCACGCGCAACGACGACATCGTCCACGGCTCCGTCGGCGGCCGCTTTCTGATCAACAACAACATGCATTTCGACGCCGGGTGGGAGTTTATCGACCGCAACTCGAGTTCGCTGCCGTTCGAATATTCGACGGGCCAGTTCTCGCTGTCGCTGACGGGCAAGATGTGAGCCGAAGGCAAGTTGTGGACGAAGTGTCGATTTGAGCATGCACGCGCTGCGCCGCGTTTTTTCTTTGGCTAGTGTCGGGGTTGGATTTTGAGACCCATGATGAACGTTCACCGCCTGCACCAAGTCGAATCGGAGCCCGTGGCGCTGGGCGCGCCGTCGCCGGCGGACGAGATGCCCGCGGCCGATTTCGATTTGCGCGCGCTCTTGCGCGTTCTCCTCGCGCGCCGTTTGACGATCCTCGGCACGATCATCGTCGCAATGACGATCGCCGCCCTCGTCGTCCTGCAGATGACGCCGATCTACAGCGCCTCGACCTTGATCATGGTCGGCCAACGCGAGAACAAGGTCCTCGACCCCGAGGCGTTTCTCGCCGGCCTCTCGACCGACACCGCGACGATCGAGAACCAGATCCAGATCCTGCGCTCTTGGGCGCTGGCGGAGCGCGTGATCAAGAAGCTCGATCTCACACGCGATCCCGAATTCAACCCGCGCAGCGCGCAGCGCTCGCTGCTCTCGAACCTGAATCCGCTGAACTGGTTCGATGGCGGCGGCGACAAGGTGCCGACCGGCGCGGCAGCAAAGCCGGGTATCGATCCCGCGATCCTCAAACGCTTCGCCGCGAAGATGACGGTCGCGGCCCAAGGGCGCTCTTCGGTCATCCGCGTCAGCTTCGATTCGCCCGATCGCGAGAAGTCGGCGACCATCGCCAACGCGATCGCCGACCAGTACATCGTCGACCAACTCGAGACCAAATTCGACGCCGCCAAGCGCGCGACCGACTGGCTCAACGAACGCTTGGGCCAATTGGCCGACCAAGTGCGCACCGCCGAAAGCGCCGTCGAACAGTACAAGGCCGAAAACGACCTGACCGACAACAAGGACGGCAACACGCTTGCGGCACAGCAGCTGTCGGAACTGAACGGCCAGATCGTGCTCGCGCGTTCCAACCTCGCCGAGCAGGAGGCGAAATTTCGCCAGGTCAATACGCTTTACAAAGCGGGCAGCGGCGTGGACTCGATCGCCGCCGTCATCAACTCGCCGCTGATCTCGACGCTGCGCGGCCAGCAGGCCGATCTCATGCGCAAGGAAGCGGAGCTCGCGACCAAATACGGCGACCGCCATCCCCAGATGATCGCGTTGCGCGACGAGAAGAAGAACCTCGACGGCAAGATCGAGGAAGAGGTCAAACGCATCATCCGCAATCTGCAGAACGAAGTCTCGGTTGCGCGCACGCGCCTAACGTCGCTCGAAGGCAGCGTGCGCGAAATGACGGGCACCACAAACACGCAAGGCAAGGCTTCGATCAAACTGCGCGAGCTCGAGCGCGAGGCGCAATCGACGCGCACGCTCTACGACACGTTCCAAGCGCGTTTCAAGGAAACGGAAGACAAAGACCAGATCCAGACACCGGATGCCCGCAGGCTCGACAGCGCCCCCAAGCCCGGCGAGCCGAGCTTCCCCAACAAACCGCTCATCATGGGCATCACGCTCTTCGGCTCGGCCGTCATGGGCATGCTCCTCGCGCTGATGCTCGAGCGCCTCGACAACGGCTTCCGCACCAGCGTCGAGATCGAACGCGCCCTGCGCGTGTCGAATCTCGCCGTCGTGCCGATGCTCAAAGGCGTAAAACACATCGCCGACCGTGTCGTGCAAAAACCCCTGTCCGCCTTCAGCGAGTCTGTGCGCTCGCTGCACGCAGGACTTCAGCTCTCGAACGTCGACCGCCCGCCGAAGGTCATCGTCATCACGTCGTCGGTACCGAACGAGGGCAAGACCTCGCTTGCCGTCAGTCTCGGACGCCTCGCCTCGAAGGGCGGCAGCCGCGTGATCCTGATCGACGGCGACCTGCGCCACCCGAGCGTCGGCACCCAGTTCTCGCCGCGCAAGCCCGACGCGGGCCTCGTCGAAGTTTTGGCCGGCAAGCGCGACCTCGCGAGCGTTCTCCACCGCGATCCGATTTCCCCGCTCGAGTTCGTGCCCGTCGCCTCGCCGCCGTCGAACCCGGCCGATCTTCTGGCCTCGCTCGCGATGAAGAACCTGGTCGAGGTCCTGCGCCAGCACTACGACCTGATCATCATCGACGCCGCACCGGTGCTGCCCGTTTCCGATACGCGCCTCTTGGGCCGCCTCGCCGACAAGATCGTCTACGTCGTGCACTGGGATTCGACGCCGCGCGAAGCGGTGATGAGCGGCATCAAGCTTTTGCGCGACTCGAACGCCGACATCGCCGGCACCGTCTTGAACCAAGCCGACTTGCGCCGTCATGCGATCTACGGCTACGGCTATTCGTCCTACGGCTATGGCAACAACTACGCAAAATACTACTCAGAATAACGGCCTCGCCACGGGCCTCCTCGCCGCCGCGCTTGGCGCTTTCCTCTGCGTCTACGCGGCGCTGTTCGCCGAGCGCGCGTGGGATTTCGCGCGCGCCGAGCCGCGCTACAACGCGGTTGCGCGCGGAAAAGTCGGCACGACCGTCGAACTCGACGCGTTGATGCAGGCGCTGCGCGCCTCGCCCTGGCGTGCCGACCTCAACCGCGCCGCCTTCATCCAGATGCTGGCGGCTCAGCGCGAGGGGCTGAAGTCCTTGCGCGCGACGACGCGCCTGACCGCCGCGCGCCGCGACCTTCGCCTCGGCCTCACTGCATCGCCCGCCGACGTTTATGCCTGGACGAGATTGGCCGTGACCGAGGCGCGTCTCGACGACGCGAAGGCAGGGGCGGACGCGCTGTCGATGGCGCTTCAGATCGCGCCCGCCGAACGCAAGCTGACCGGACTCCAATTCGATCTCGCCGTCGCGCTATGGCCGCAACTTGACGGCGAGGGAAGGGCGGCGCTCGAGCGGCGGCTCGCCTTCGCGGCGAAGTGGCCAGGACTGAAGTCGGTGCTCGCCGGCAATTCGGCGACGACGTTGCGCGCGCGCCTGGCTGCCGAGAAGAACGAACTCAGGTAAACGCGGATGCGCAGCCCTCAAGACGCGCAAAAGCCCCGCTGAGGCTCCATCCCTCAACGGGGCTTTCGTGAGCTGGGATCTCACTCGCACCCAGGAAACCGAGAGCGCCATGGTAGTTGGGTGTCAACCACAGCAGGAAGAATGGGTCGGCTGCCCGGATGGGTAGAGTTTGAAAGCCACCCACCGAATTTTCCATGCGGCAAGCCTGTCTGTGGCGTGAGAATTCCAGACTGTGTCCAAACCGCCGCGCATTTGTTGCGCAAGTTCGCGTGCCGGGCGAACGGCGAGCCGACGGCTCGCGTACCCGCGCCGGTTCTACGTGTGCTTACCGCGAAACCGCCGGCGCGTCAGTGCCGCATCCGCGCCTCGCGACCGGCCTTGTCGGCGACGTCTTCGAACGACAGCGAACCGATGATGCGCTTCTGATGGCTGACGACGGGCAGGCGATGCACCGCGTGCTTTTCCATGATGTGGCGCGCGTCGTCCGCCTCTTCCTCGGGATAGCAATAGACGATCGGCTTCGACATCACGTCGCGCGCGGTAAGCCCTTCCGTCTTCGCGGTATCGCGAAGGCCGCGCTCCGTCACCACGCCGACCAGGCGATCGTACTCGCTGATCGGAACGGCATCGACATGGTCCGCGCGCATCTTGGCCACGACCTGCGCCAGCGGCGTATCCGGCCCGAAACAGGCCGTATCCGGATGCATCACATCCTTGACCTTCATGGGAGTTCCTCCACCGATTGTTTTTGTTCCAGCGACGAATTATGGCCCCACCGTTCCAGGTAGCAAGAGCAGAAATTGCGGACACCTGTGGGCATTCAATGCGGAGGAGCACCTCACAACCTCGCCGGGCGCTCAACCTAGGCGCGACTATAAACATTTGGCCGCGCGACCTCAGCTCAGCCGAAATTCTCGCAAGGCGGGGGGCAGGGAAGACGCCGGGCGAAACGTCTGGCAGCGTCAATCATGCGCCGCATACTTAACACCGCCCTAAAGTCGCCGCCCCACCCAGTGCTGCCGACAGGCGTTCTAACCCCGTCGTAACCGGCGCGCGCCACACTGTCGGTACGCGAATCCTCGGGGGTCAAGAATTCAATGCACGGCTTGGAACGGCGCGCCACGAAGCGCTACGTCATCGACGGCCTGCTGGTCGAGATCGGCGGCGTCGTCCACGAGACGATCGACGTCTCGACGCGCGCCGTCGCCGTGGTGCGTCGCGCGGGGATCGACTATGCGCAGGTGAGGCCGCCGTTCCGGTTCAAATGCGCCGGCGTTGCCGAACTCAATCGCCCCGTCGACAAGATGAACCGCCTCTATGAGCGCGCGGTCACCGTCGTCCTCGAATACGTCATCCTCGAATACGAGATCGACCCCCGCGAGTGGGAACGCATTTTGAGCCGCCACGACGTGCGCGCCGACGTCGTGCCGTTCGAAGACATGTTCGGGTAAGCGCCGTGGGCCGTACACAGCTCAGAGCGCTGCTTTCGTCCGGATCGTCGATCGTGTTCGACGCGCGCGCGCGCGAACTGCGCAAGACCGGCGAGGGCGAAGACGCCGCGGCGCGGACGCTTCCCCCTTTCTTCGACAACGCGCTTTTGCGCAACGTCATCCTCTTGAAGACGGTCGAGCGCGCGGACGCCGGCACCCAGGATGTCGCCGGGCTTCAGACGCGCCTCTATTTCCCCTTCGACAACAAGCAGGCCGGCAACGGCGGCATGTCGCTGATCTACGCCAAGAACTTCTCGGCCGCCACGCTCGAAGCCTTCTTCGGCGTGAAGAAACTCGAGCCGGCGCGCATCGACGCCGACGTGAAGAAGATCCAGGTCCTCGCCAAGACGCCGAGCTTCTCGCCCTTCCTGCTGCGCGACGCGTTCGAGCGCGCGGAACTCGCCGTCGACATGCGCTATTTCCGCGTCAGCGACGAGGAAGCGGCCGCGCTGCGCAACAACCTCAAAGCCAAGTTGAAGCCGTTGGCCGCGATGGCGCTTTCGCTCTCGCCCGAGACGCTGGGCAACACGGCGCTCGATCTCTTGGCGCGCAAGCTGTGGGAGCTCGACGACCCTCATTTCCTTCTGCCGCTCGCGCGCGCGCTGAAGATCCCCGACGCCGACACGATCGACGTGTTCTACGCCTGGATCGGCGTCTCGTATTTCCAGCGCGAGTTTTCGAAGCGCCAGGCCCAGCTGCGCCTGCTCGCCGAATGGCTGGCGTCGAAGGCGCCTTTCGCTGACGGCGTGAAGGAAGAGATCCTGCGCGAGTTCGAGGACGACCGCCGCCAGGTGCGCGATCGCGTGCGCTGGGCCTGGTCGTCGGCCGGCGTTGTGTTCGAGCGCTACACGAAGTCCTACGACGCCTTGATCGCCGGCGGCGGCAACGCGCGCCCCTTCGTCGAATATCTGCAAAGCGTGCGCGCCGACTTCGCGGCCCTGGGCGCGCGCCTCTCGGTCATCGAACAGTGCCTCAGCTTCTACGAAGTGACGGCGGCCCAAGAACGCGGCAGCCTGCTCTCCTTCGAAATCCTGCGCGAAGTCGCCCGCTCGATGCGCGAAGCCGCCTGCGAAAGCGAAACCGGCCGCGCCGCGGCGTAGAAACTGCTACAAAGCGGCCATGCTCCGCACCCTCGCCAAGGCCGCCTTGCAAAGTGTGCCGCCCCGCACCTTCGGCGCGCTGTCGGGCCTGACCGTCTTCTACATGCACGGCCTCGTGAAGACGCACGCCGATGCGCGGGTTCAGCGTCTGCATCTGACCGTCGACGAATTCCGCGACACGATCCGCGCCCTCAAGACCTTCGTGCGTTTCGTCGGGGTCGAGGAGGCCTTGCACTTGTTGAACGAGGGCACGGCGCGCGCGCCGCTCGCCGTGCTCACCTCCGACGACGGCTACCTCGACAACCACGACCTGCTGGCGCCCGTCGCGGCCGAGCTGGGCGTGCCATGGGCGCTCTTCGTCAGTACACATCATATCGAGACTGGTGCGCGCTTTCCGACTTACCTCACGCGCTGCTTCGCCCATTACGCGCCCGCGGGCGCCTACGAGCTGCCGGGCCTGCATTCGCCGGTCACGCTGGGCAACGAGACTTCGCGCGCGACCGCGTCGGAGACGCTGGGCAAGGCGATCTACCGCCTGCCGCAAGAGGGTGTGCGCGCGCTCATCGCCGCGGTGGTCGCGGCGACCGGCCCCGAGCGGCAAAACCAGCTCGACGAAAAATTCGCCTCCGACAAGCCGATGACCTGGGCCCACGTGAAGCGTCTCGCCGACGCCGGCGTCGAGATCGGCGCCCACGCGCACGAGCACGCGATCCTCCACCGCGGCCAATCGCGGGCCGAACTCGCCCGCCAGATCAAAACCTCGAAAGCCGAGGTCGAGCGCCACGTCGGGCGCTGCCGCTATTTCGCCTATCCGGTGGGCGGCGTGAACCAGATCGGGCCCCAGGCCCACGACCTCGTGCGCGAGGCCGGCTTCGACGCGGCGTTCTCGACGATCAACGGTACGCTTCCGGCCTCGCACGACGCCTTCCTGCACCCGCGCGTGATGCTGAACCGCGACGCCAAAGCCAACGCAAGCATGTTTCCCTTCGTGAGCCTGCGCTTCGACCGCGTGTTGCCAGCCGCCCAAGCGGCGGTCAAAGCGCTCTGAGCGGTCAGGTCTGGACCGTCAAAGCTCATCCCGTCCGTGGGCTGCCGATCGCAAGACCGCTGCCGAACCACAGATTGCTGTCCGTGACGGCGAATTCGCCGACGGGACGATTGAGCAGGACGGCGCCTTCGCAGCTAATGGCGCCCCTGCCTTCGACGCTTCCTAGGTCGGCGCCGATGATATGGGCGTTGCGAATCTTGAGCTTGGGCGTGTTGGTCAGCTTTGCGGAGATCTCGAACTTGACGATCGGCTCGACCGGCAAGCCGCCGATGACGAGTTGGATCCCCGGCTTGTACGCATAGCCGATCTCGTTCGACTTCAAGTCGTAGTCGAACGTCTCCTCGGGCGGATACTCTTTTTGATTGCGAAACTTCTGGAGATCGCGCCGCAAATTCCACGCGCCTACGAAGATACCCTTGAGCGGCGTATCCAGCACGAGCTTGAGCGTGCTTGCAAGACTCGCCGCGATAAAATCCGGCGCAACGGCCCCGACTGCGGCGAAGGCGCCGCGCACCATGACACTCGCGCTGCTGCTTGCGAGCGCCTCGAGTCCGTTCTGTACGGTTTTTTCGCCCTTCTCGTCGAAGTGAAAGAACTGCACCAGTGAACCGACGCGCGCCGGTGTTGCACCGCTCATGACTGATTGCTCCCATTCGTGTTTTCGTCGGCGGCGTCCTCGGGCACGATCGTGATCGTCGGAGGGACGTCTGAGACGATCTGATAGCGAATCTCGATTTCGAGGCCGGTCGGATCGCTGATCGAATGGCTCGGCGCGTCGGGTAACACGATCTTCGTGGTCAAAGGTGGCACGGGGGGCGGTCGGACCGGCTGATTGTTCGTCTTTTCCCAGGGGCGCCAATACGACAGTGCGGCGCCGCCGCCCGCGGTGATGGCCCCGATCAGCCAGACCCACCAGTACGATCGCGGGACGACCTCGACCCTCGCCGTCCGTGTAATCTGGCCTCCGGCACCGACCAGCGTCAGCGTGTATATGGTCGTCTCGGCCGGCGTTACGGATACGGAATCGGCAGCGACATTGGAGAGCACGCCGACATCGTTGTCGATCGAGGCGCTCGTGGCGTTCGTGCTGGTCCATTGGAGCGAGGCCGCGTCGCCCGGATGGATCGGCGACGACGGGTCGACCGAGAAGGTTCCTTGCGGCGGAAGGATCGCGACGGTCGTCTTTATCGTCGTGGTTCCGCCGCGGCCCTTGAGCGTCAGGGTGTAGGTGTTCGGCGCGTTGATCGACAAGCGCTTGGTTCCGCTTTCGGGAGTTACTTCGCCGACGCCGTTGTCGATCTCGGCGGTGTCGGCATTCGTGCTCGTCCAGTGCAAGTCGGCCACGCCGCCTGGGGGGACGCTCGGTGGCTCCGACCAGAGCCGGCCCTGCGGCGGCTCGACAACGGTCACGGTCGCCTGCCGGGTTGCAGTTCCGCCGCGACCTTTGAGTGTCAGCGTATAGCTGGTCGTCGCCGCAACCGACAGCGCCGTCTGTCCACGCTCAGGCGCAACGTCCCCAACGCCGTTGTCGATGGCGGCGGAGTCGGCACGCGTACCGGTCCAGCGCAGTTTGAATGTCTCGCCCCTGGCGACGGTGGAGGGTTCAGCGGAAAGCGTCCCCACCGGCGGCTCAACGACTGTCACGGTCTCCCTTGAAGTCGTTGTTCCGCCCGGGCCTTTGAGCGTCAACGTGTAGGTGGTTGTTGCGCTAAGCGATAAGGGCTTTTCCCCACTCTCAACCGCGACTTGCCCGACGCCGTTGTCGATCGTGGCGAAGTCGGCATTCGTGCCCGTCCAGCGCAACGTGAACGTCTCGTCCCTCGCGACCGTTGAGGGCTCCGCCCAAACTCGACCCTCAGGCTTGACGAACACAGTCGCCTGCTTGGTCGTCGTCCCGCCCCGACCGGTGAGCGTCAACGTGTAGGTGGTCGTCTCAGTGACCGACCGCCGCATCGTCCCGCCTGTCGGATCGACGGGTCCGACGCTGTTGTCGATCGAGGCGGAGCTGGCATTCGTGCCGCGCCAGCGCAGGGTGACTGTCTCGCCGCGCGCGACCCTCGGTGGCCTAATCGAAAGGTCCGCTTTCGGTGCCTCGATGAATTTCACGGTCCTTCGCGCGGTCGTCTGTCCGCCCGGTCCCTCGAGCGTCAACGTGTACGTGGTCGTCTCCGTAATCGACCGCTGCATGGTCCCGCCGTTTGGGTCGACCGGCCCGACGCCGCTGATCGCCGCGGAATTGGCATTCGTGCCCGCCCAGCGCAGAGTGAATGTCTCCCCCGCGGCAACTTCAGCCGGATCGGCCTGAAGCTCTCCCCGCGGCGGTGGATCTATGACCTTCACGGTCTGTTGTGCCGGCGTCCGTCCACCCAAGCCGCTGGCGGTGAGGGTATAGGTGGTTGTTTCCGAGGGGCTGACCTCCCGCGCGCCGCGCAACTCATCGCACGTTGGGGCCAGCACGTTCGGATCAATTGAAACGACGGAAGCGTTGTCGCTCCGCCAGTGAAGATTCGTGCGTTCGCCTCGTGTGATCACTGGGCTGTCCGCGGTCAGACTGGCGCTCGGCCGTCGAAATTGTCGCGCAGGTTGCTGTGCAAGCCTGCTCAGAATTTCGGTGACAAATCCTGCGGCGCTCCCTCTTGGGGAGTCCGGATTGGCGAAGCGACGCAAGAAAAGCTCTTGCCCTGCGAGCGGAACGTTGCCGAGCACAGTCAGCGCTCTTGCGTTCACAAACATGGACACATCGCCGGCGAGTGGCGCCTCTAGGACCTCCACGCCTCGGCAGAGGTCTCCTGCAAGTGCCATGCTCGACCGAGAGGCCACAAGAACCTGTGCGCTTCCCCCGCAGAATTCTCGCCGCGCTAGGTGCGGTTCGCTTTCGTGCTCTGTGACGGCGACGTTTTGGTTTCGTCCGAATTCAGTCCTTGCCGCGCAGGCGACTTGCCGCGCTGCCGGCGACGCCTCGACGACGACGTTTATGCCCGGTGCCGGTTGAGCATGCCCCGTCGAAGCCGTTGCGAAAAGCAGCACGATTGCAACGAGCGCGCGCTCGATGCGGCAGCTGCGCGGCTTTGGGATACTTTGTGCGATACCCATGAGGGGACAGCTCCACTGTCGCACCAACTTTGACTGGGTTACATCAATTCTCTCAACCAAAGAGCTTGAAGTCAAACTTTAGCGCCAAAATCTCTAAGAAGAGAAGAAAACACTGGGCCATGCACAAAATGATCAGGCAGCAGAGAAGAAACGTCACCAAATAAATGGTCGCACAGCGGAGCTGAATACGATTATGTCCGTGAGCGTGACGGAAAGCAGCTATCGACGCCCTGGCCGGCACGCCGACCGGCCTCTGCCTTACCGCTGGCGGTGCGCGTCTCAGCGACCGACGTTCAGGGCATCCTCGATCGCGAACACGAGCGCTTTCGCCATCGTTTTCAAACTGTCCGCGCCCTCGGCCACACTGGCGTTGCGCGGATATCCGAAATAGGCGTCGGGGCCGCCGGCTTGCTCGAAGGTCCGCGCGCCCTTCGCGAGCGCTTCCGTCAGACTGGCCGGGTTGTCCTTGAGCTCGCGCCGCGCGCCGTCGTCGACGAGATCGGGGCGTGCGGCCATGACAAGGCTCGTTTCGTACTGGCCCGCGTGGCACGCGCCGGATTGAAACTCGGCGGTCAGCGTCTGCGCCAGCTTGCGGCGTGTGAAGTCCGGAAAGGCGACGGGCAGACCGAGCGCGCGAATCTCTTCGGCTGCCTCGCGCAGCATCGCGACGTTGGCTGGATCGAAGTGGCTGTTGGCGAGCGCGAGGCAGGCAAAGCCTTGCGCCTTCAAACTCCGCGCGATGTCGAGCATCAGCGCCTTGGCGGTCGCGGCGCTCACCGTGATGGTGCCGGCAAACGCCGCGGCATATTCGGCCGGCATGTAAGCAAGCGGCGGAAGAACAGCGGCGATGGCGCCGCGTTCTTCGAGCGCGCCCAGCGCGTGCGCCGCCATGCCTTCGCTTATGATCACATCGGTGGAGAGCGGCAGATGCGGACCGTGCGCCTCCGTCGCGCCGCACGGCAGGATGGCGACGACAGGCTTGCCGCTCTTCAGCGCATCGCGAACGGTCGTCCAGGCGTTGTCGGCAAAGGTCGGTTTCATCCGTGCAGCGCCTTGAGCTTCTTGCGGTCGACCTTGTCGCGATCGTTGCGCGGCAGGGGCGTGTCGACGAACGTCACCCAGTGCGGCGCCTTGTAGCGCGCGAGCTTGGTTTTCGCGAAGGCGATCAGTTCGCCCTCCAGTGTAGGCGCGGCACGGCGCGGCTCTTTCAACACCACGATGGCAAGCGGCTTTTCCAACCCCGCTCCGTCCTTCTTCGCGACCACGCAGCACTCGCGCACGGCATCGTGCTGCATCAAGCAGTTCTCGACTTCGAGCGGGCTGACATAGATCCCGCCGCTCTTGATCAGGTCGTCGCCGCGTCCTTCGTAGTGCCAATAGCCGTCGCCGTCTTGGCGGAACTTGTCGCCGCTGACGATCCAGCCGCCGCGCAGGTGCTGCTTCGATTTCTCGTAAGCCCCGTGATAGTAGAGCGCGGCGGACTCGCCTTTGAGCCACAGCGTCCCGACGTCGCCTTGGGCGACGGCATTGCCGTCGTCGTCGACGAGCTTCGCCTCATAACCCGGCACGAGTTTTCCCAAACTTCCGGGCCGGATGTCCCCCGGCCGGTTGCTGATATAGATGTGAAAGCTCTCGGCGCTCCCGATGCCGTCGATGATCGGCACGCCGAAAGCGCGGTCCCAACGCTCGTGCAGCTCGCGCGGCAACGCCTCGCCGGCGCTCCACATGAAGCGCACGCTTGCGATGTCGCGCCGCTCGCCCTCCGGCGCCTGCAGCATCTTGTTGATCAGCGTCGGCACGCTGGTGAACACCGTCGTCTGGTGTTTCGCGATCAATTCGAACAGCAATTCCGGCGTCGGCTGCTCGCGGAACAACACCGTCGTCGCGCCCACCGCGAACGGGAACATGAGGTTTGTACCGGTCGCATAACCGAAGAAGAGCCGCGGGCCGGAGATCGTCACGTCGCTTTCGCGCATGCCGATGAAGTGCTTTGCGTAGACCTCGGTGTTGAACGGGAAGTGGGAATGGCTGTGCACGGCGCCCTTGCTCTGGCCGGTCGTGCCGCTTGTGAACAGCCATACCGCGGGATCGTCTCTGCGCGTCGGCCAGGGTTCGGCGCCGGCTTTGGGCCTCGCATTCATCCACCCGTCGAAAGGCTTGCGTCCACTGGCGTCGCTGCCGGAGACGATGACGTTTTCGCCGCGCGCGCAGTGGCGCGTGTTCGCCAACGCCTTTTCGAATTCGGGCAAGCTCTGTTCATCGACAAACGCGAACTGCGGCTTCACGTAGTCGAGGTAGTACGCGTAGTCGGTCGCCGGCAGCAGCGGGTTGATCTGCGTCACCACCGCGCCGGCTTTGAGCGCACCGAACCAGGCATAGGCGAACTCCGGCCGGTCAGTCA
This sequence comes from Micropepsaceae bacterium, assembly GCA_041477875.1. Classification (GTDB taxonomy): domain Bacteria; phylum Pseudomonadota; class Alphaproteobacteria; order Micropepsales; family Micropepsaceae; genus SZUA-430. The sequence continues at coordinate 13,283 of JBGOVA010000010.1, forward strand.
TGCAAACGAGCACCCGTTGCTCCGGCAGCAGTCCGTCGCCGACCAGGGCGCGCGCCACGCGCATCACGTTGTCGGCGAGTTCGCGGTAGGTGATTGCGCGCCCTTCGAAATGGATCGCGACCTTATCGCCACGCCCTGCTTCGATGTTCGAGAACACGAAGTAGTCGGCCATGTTGAAGCTGTCGGGAAACGTCGGCAGGTGATGGGTCATCTCGACACTCTATGCGACTTCGCCGCCGGCGATCGGCAGCGCGATCCCGTTGACGGCCGCGGCTTCCTCGGACGCGAGCCACAGCACGGCCGCGGCCACTTCCTCGGGCTTCACCAGGCGGCCTTGAGGATTCATCGCCGTGAACGTCGCCAGCGCATCTTCCGCCGATCGGCTGGAGCTCTTGCTGATCGTCTTGACCGCCGACGCGACGAGGTCGGTGTCGGTGAAGCCCGGGCAGACCGCATTGACCGTGATGCCCGACTTCGCGAGTTCAAGCGCGAGCGCCTTGGTCAGTCCCACGAGCGCATGCTTCGCCGCGACATAGGGGCTGACATAGCGATAGCCGACCAGCCCGGCGGTACTCGCGACGTTGACGATGCGGCCCCACCGCGCAGCCTTCATGTCCGGAAGAACGGCCTGCGTGCAATGCACGGCACCCATCAGATTGAGGTCGAGCGCCTGGCGCCAAGCCTGAAGGCTCGTCTTCTCGAACGGCGCCGACGCAGTACCGCCTGCGTTGTTGACGAGCATCTGCACCGGACCGCACGCCTCTGCCGCAGCGCGCACCGCGGAGTTCACGGCATCCGGATTCGTCACGTCGACGATCTGGGTATGAGCGCTGTTCAGCGAGTCGGCGGCGGCCTGAAGTTTCGCCGCTGTACGCCCCGCAATCGTGACTTGCCATTTGGCGCCGACGAGTGCCCTTGCGATCGCAAGGCCGATGCCGCCGCCGCCGCCTGTGACAAAGGCGTGTTTCCCAGTCCGCGTCACGGCTCACGTCTCCCTTGATCCGGAAAATAGTCTAAGCTTCCGCGTAAGGCCAACAAACTCCGCTTTTGGGAACGCAGTCCATGAACACAACCGCTTTCGCGCCGACGCATTTCTTGTGGGAATTCGCCGACGGCGTCGCCACGATCACGTTCAACCGGCCGGAGCGCAAAAACCCGCTGACCTTCGAGTCCTACGCCGAATTGCGCGACACGTTTCGCGCCCTCGTCTATGTCCCCGCCGTCAAGGCGATCGTCATGCGCGGCGCCGGTGGCAATTTCTGCTCGGGTGGCGACGTGCACGAGATCATAGGCCCGCTGGTGCAGATGGACATGCCCGCGCTCCTCGCGTTCACGCGCATGACCGGCGACCTCGTGAAGGCGATGCGCCACTGCCCGCAACCCGTCATCGCCGCCGTGAACGGCGTGTGCGCGGGCGCCGGCGCAATCATGGCGATGTCCGCCGACATCCGCCTCGCTGCGCCCGACGCCAAGACGGCGTTCCTGTTCAACCGCGTCGGCCTTGCCGGCTGCGACATGGGCGCGTGCGCGATCTTGCCCAGACTGATCGGTCAGGGTCGCGCGTCGGAGCTTCTGTTCTACGGTCGCAGCATGAGCGCCGAGGAGGGCGAGCGCTGGGGCTTTTTCAACAAGATCCTGCCGGCCGGAGACCTCGATAAAGAGGCGCAAAGTTGGGCGGCAAAGCTCGCCGCCGGCCCGACCTTCGCCAACGCCATGACCAAAAACCAGCTCAATCAGGAATGGAACATGAGCCTCGACATGGCGATCGAGGCGGAAGCCCAGGCCCAGGCCATTTGCATGCAGACGAAGGACTTCGAGCGCGCCTACAACGCCTTCGTCGCCAAACAGCAGCCGGTCTTTCAAGGAAACTGAGGAGCGTTCGATGCGCACATTACAGCCGCAAGGGTGGCCGAGGCCGCGCGGATACGCCAACGGCATCGAAGCCGAAGGCCGCATGATTTTCGTCGCCGGCCAAATCGGCTGGGACGAGAAGGGTGAGTTCAAGACGAGCACATTCGCCGGCCAGTTTCGCCAGGCGCTCTCGAATACCCTTGCCGTGCTTAAGGAAGCGTCCGCCGGCCCCGAACACGTCACGCGCATGACATGGTTCATCACCAGCCGCGAGGAATATGCAGCCTCCCTCGCCGAACTGGGCGCCGCCTGGAAGGACCTCATGGGCCGCAACTATCCGGCAATGTCCGTGATCATCGTGGCCGGCCTCGTCGAACCCGCCGCCAAGATCGAAATCGAGACCACGGCAGTTGTTGGAACTTGATGTTGATGGCAGCGATCCGGCGGCGAACTTCGATCACCCCTCGCCCTTCCACCTTCTGGAAGGGAGAGGGGCCGGGGGTGAGGGATGGCGTTGCGCGTAACGCTGTTCTTTCTATGCTGCGCTTGGCGGTGATGCAGGAAACTCTTTCTTGCCACCTACCTACGCTCGCCACCCTGTCCCTCACCCCCATCCCCTCTCCCATCCAGAAGGTGGAAGGGCGAGGGGCGCAGAAAATTTGCCGACGCTCGCGTGATGCACACGACCAAACCGCGACGACTTGGGGAGGCATCGTCCCGTGAAGATCGCAATCGTCGGCGGCGGACCCGGGGGCCTCTACCTCGCGCTGCTCACCAAGAAGGCGCGGCCCGACTGGCGGATCGACGTCCACGAACAGAACAGCGCCGACGACACGTTCGGCTTCGGCGTCGTGTTTTCCGACGAAACGCTCGAGGAATTCTTGAGCCGCGACGCGCAATCCTACGCGATGATCGAGGCTGCGTTCGCCTATTGGGACGACATCATCATCCGCTACAAGGGCCGCGAGATCCGCTGCGGCGGCAATGGGTTTGCAGGCTGTTCGCGCCTGGCGCTGCTGAAGATACTTCAACAACGCTGCACGGACGTGGGCGTCGCCATTCACTACCAAAGCCCGATCGACGATCTCGGGCGTTTCAAGGATTGCGACGTCGTCGTCGGCGCCGACGGCATCAACAGCCGTGTCCGCGAGCTGTACAAGGACCACTTCAAACCTTCGCTCGAGCTTAAGGCGAACAAGTTCGCCTGGCTGGGCTCGACCAAGCCGCTCGACGCCTTCACCTATTTCTTCAAAGAGACCGAACACGGCCTGATCTGCGCCCACACCTATCAATACGAACCAGGCCGCTCGACCTGGGTCATGGAGATGAGCCCCCAAGCCTGGGCCGCGTTCGGCTTCGACCGATTGAACGAAGACGAAAGCGCGCGCCTGCTCGAGAAAATCTTTGCGGCCGAACTCGAAGGCCACAAGCTCGTCACCAACCGTTCGCTGTGGCGCAACTTCCCGCGCGTCTTCTGCGAACACTGGTGGCACAAGAACATCGTCCTGCTCGGCGACGCGAAGGCGACCGCGCATTTTTCGATCGGCTCGGGCACCAAGCTTGCGATGGAATGCGCGATCGCGCTCTCCGACGCGCTGGTCGAGCATGGCGAGCGTTCGATCGAGGCCGCCTTCCGCGCCTATGACGCCGCGCGCCGCACGGACGTTCAGGTCACCCAGCACAACGCCGATGTGAGCCTCGCCTGGTTCGAGCACATGGAACGCTCGAACGACATGACGCCGATGCAATTCGCCATGGTCGTCATGTGCCGCGCCAAGAGTATCACCTGGGACAATCTGTTGGTGCGCGACGAACGCTTCGTCCAGGCGTTCGAGGACGAATGGTACCAGACCTACTTCGAAGAGACCGGAATCGACTGCCGCAAGACCCGCCCGACGCCGATGTTCACGCCGTTCAAGCTGCGCGGGATGACGCTTCAAAACCGCGTGGTCGTCTCGCCGATGGACCAGTACTCGGCGATCGACGGCGTCCCGACCGATTGGCACTTCGTCCACTACACTTCGCGCGCGATGGGCGGGGCAGGGCTCCTTTATGTGGAGATGACGTGCCCCTCGGCCGACGCGCGCATATCGCTCGGCTGCACGGGCTTATGGAACGACGCCCAGGAGGCGGCGTTCGCGCGCATCGTCGATTTCGTCCACCGGAATTCGGACGCAAAAATCTGCATGCAGCTTGGCCACGCCGGCCGCAAGGGCTCGACGCAACTCGGCTGGGAGGAGGAGAACCGTCCGCTTCTGGATGCGCGTGCCAACTGGCCGCTCTATTCCGCTTCGCCGCTTCCCTATTACGAAGGCATCAGCCAGCTGCCGGCGGAGCTCGATCGACCCATGATGGCGCGCATCAAGGCCGATTTCGTGCAAGCGGCGCGGCGGGCGGATCGCGCCGGCTTCGACATGCTCGAACTCCATTGCGCACACGGCTATCTGTTCGCGAGCTTCCTCTCGCCGCTGACGAACAAGCGCGCGGACGAATACGGCGGCACGATCGAAAACCGCGTGCGCTATCCGCTCGAAGTATTCAAGGCTATGCGCGATGTGTGGCCGGCCTTGAAGCCCATGTCGATCCGCATTTCGGCGAGCGATTGGGCGTCCGGCGGCATCACCGAAGACGACGTCTTGGCGACGGTGCGCGCCTTCGAAGAAACGGGTTGCGATCTGATCAGCACGTCATCGGGCCAGACGGTCCCCGAGCAAAGGCCGGTCTACGGCCGCATGTACCAAGTTCAATTCGCCGAGGCGATCCGCAACGTCGCGCGCATCAAGACGATGGCCGTCGGCGCGATCACCGAGCCCGCGCAGATCAACACGATCATCGCCTGCCGCCGCGCCGATCTCGTCGCTCTCGCGCGGCCCCACCTCGTCGATCCCTATTTCACCCGCCGCGCCGCCGCCTGGTACGGGGCGAAGACGCAGAGCACGCCGGCGCAATATCTCCCCGGTCAGGCCCAAGCGCTCCGCGAAGCCGAGCGCGCGCGCCAGAAGCAGACGGAGCTTCAGAAGAAAGCGAAGCCCCGCCACCGCCGCTGACGCCTTATCCCCAAATCCACAACGCCCGCGTGCGGGGCGCGCACGCGCGTGTTCCGTATCATTCGAGATGCACTGATTCGCGCTCGGCGGCCGCATGGGGATTTTTGCTCGACAGTTTCAATGGGGTCCGGCACCTCAGCGTTCGACGCAACTCGCGCTGCGCCAGCCCGTTCTGGACCTGCCGTACCGGCGCAAGGTCGTCATCGTCGGCGACGCGGCCGATGCGATGCTTCGCTTCCGCGGGCCGCTCATCAAGGAACTCGCCGCGCAGGGTTTCGATGTCGTCTGCGCCTCCGCGCCCACGAGCGCCGGCGGCGAGCGCGAGTTCGCGCTCATCGGCGCGCGCTACGCGCCGGTGCGCATCGACGACGCGCGCACGCTGTGGCGATTGTTCTGGCTCCTGCGGCGCGAGCGTCCCGACCTCGTTCTGTCCTACGGCTTGAAGCCCATCGTCTACGCCGCGTTGGCCGCGCGCTTTGCCAAGGTCGAGCGCCAGATCGCGATGGTCGAGGGGCTGGACTACGCCCATACGCACGGCCGCGGCTGGCTCTACCGCGTGCCGTGCGCGCTCGCCGACGCGCTGATCGTGCAGAACCACGACGACCGCGCCGTCTTCGCCAAGCATTTCATGCGCGGGCGCGAGCATCGCGTCCACGTCGCGCCCGCCACCGGCATCGACCTCGCGCAATACCAGCCCGAGCCGCTGCCGAAAGGGCGGCTCACCTTCGTGATGATCGCGCGCCTGTTGCGCGACAAGGGCGTCTACGAATTCGCCGAAGCCGCGCGCCGCCTGAAGGAGCAGGCGCTCGACGTGCGCCTGGTGCTCGTCGGCGCGCTCGAGACCGGCCCGCGCGCCGTGCGCGCCGAGGATCTCGACGCCTGGGTGCGCGACGGCAGGCTGGAGCACGCGGGCGACGTCGACGACGTGCGCCCGTGGATCGCGCAAAGCCACGTGCTGGTGCTGCCCTCCTATCGCGAGGGCCGCCCGCGCGCGGTGATGGAGGCGATGGCGATGGGCCGCCCGTGCATCGTGACCGACGTGCCCGGTTGCCGCGAGGTCGTCACGCACCACCGCAACGGCATCATCATCGACGCGCAAAACCCGGCCGCCCTCGTCGACGCCGTCACGCTCTTCGTCCAACGGCGCAGGTTGCTCGACCCGTGGTCCCGCGCGGCAGTGCAGGCGGCGAAAACCAACTTCGACGCCGCCCGCCACGCCGCCGAGATGGCGGCGCTGGTCTTATCCACAACCCATCCGGCGCATCGCGAGGCGATACGCGCGCGCGGCGGTTGACCCGCTCAACTCCACGGTCGTCACGGCCATGGCGTTCTTCAGCCCATAACCACCAAGATATTGTGGTTCAAGCCGTCGTCTTCGAGTTGGACCCGTGGAGAACGGCCCTCGACCTTCTTGCCGTCCGCTCTGACTTCCGCGACGCCCGAGCTGACGCGCTGCGGGTTTTCCACGACGATCTCGTACGTCGCCGAGCGATACTTGAAGCGGATTTCGTAGCGCGGCCAGGCGCCCGGGATACAGGGCTCCATGCGCAGCACGTCGCCTTCGACCTTGAAGCCGAGGATCGATTCCAAGCCCGCGCGATAGAGCCATCCGGCCGCGCCCGTGTACCAGGTCCACCCGCCGCGCCCGACATGCGGCGGCACCGAATAGACATCGGCCGCGACGGCGTAGGGCTCGACGCGGTAGCGCTGACTGTCTGTGAATGTGCGCGCACGATTGATCGGGTTGAGCAACCAGAAAAGCCCGGCGGCTTTGTCTCCCTGGCCCTGCGCGGCAAACGCCATCGCCGACCAAGCGGCCGCATGCGTGTACTGCCCGCCGTTCTCGCGAATGCCGGGTGGGTAGCCTTTGACGTAACCGGGATCGATGAGCGTTTCATTGAACGGGGGGGTGAACAGGACGGCGAGGCCGTTTTGGCGATCGATCAGCAGCGTATCGACCGCCGCCATCGCGCGTTGCGCGCGATCGCGTTCCGCGGCGCCCGAAAGCACCGCCCAAGATTGGGCGATTGAATCGATGCGGCACTGCGCGTTCATGCCGGAACCGAGCGGCGTGCCGTCGTCGAAATAGGCGCGCCGATACCAGTCGCCGTCCCATCCGTCGCGTTCAAGCGCGGCCTGCAATAGCCCGCGGTGCAACAACCAGCGCTCGGCACGCGATGCTTCGCCGCGTTGTTGTGCGATCGGAATGAAAGAGCTCAATGCGGTATAAAGGAACCAGCCGAGCCAGACGCTTTCGCCCTTGCCGCCTGCGCCGACGCGATTGAAGCCGTCGTTCCAATCGCCGCTGCCGATCAACGGCAGGCCATGACTTCCCACGCCAAGACTGAGATCGAGTGCGCGCGCACAGTGCTCGAAGAGCGACCCGCGCTCTTCCGTAACGCCAGGTTCGAAGAATGCATCTTCCTCTCCGGCCTGCAGAGCGCGGCCCTGCAGAAACGGCACCGTCTCGTCGAGCACCGAACGATCGTTTGTCGTGGAAAGATAATGCGCCGTCGCATAGCACAACCAAATTCGATCGTCGGAGAATCCCGTTCGCACGCCTTGGCCGGAATGGGCGAGCCACCAGTGTTGCACGTCGCCCTCGACGAATTGACGACTCGCGGCGCGAAGCAGATGGGCCCGCGCCAGTTCGGGCATCGTCAACGTCATCGCCATCGCATCTTGCAGCTGATCGCGAAACCCGTAGGCGCCGCCCGATTGATAAAACGCGGAACGTGCCCAGAGCCGGCAGACCAGCGTTTGATAAAGCAGCCAGCGATTGAGCATGATGTCCATGCTTCGGTCGGGCGTCTTCACCTGCACCTTGCCGAGGATTCCGTCCCAAAATTCGGTCACGTCATCCAACGCCTTGTTCAAATCCGCGGCGCGATACTTGCTGATGAGAGCCGTCGCTGCTTCTGCGTCGTGCGCCGCGCCGAGAAACAATGCGACCTCGGCGATTTCCCCCGGCGCAAGTTCGATGGACTGCTGCAAAGCGGCGCAAGGGTCGCGCCCGGCGCCGACGTGCCCCGACAACGCCGTTTTGTTCTGCAACGCTGCGGGACTGGCCAGCGATCCGTTGCGCCCGAGAAATTCGGTGCGATCGCCCGTCCACGATGTTTGCCGGCCCGCCAGATCGGCGAATGCGACTTGCGAACCGAAAGCGGCGCTCCACGGATTGCGCGCCAAGATGGCGTGTGTTTCGGCGTCCAGACTGGTTATGACGTTGGGCGTCGTCAGGCCGCGCGGCGGACCCATAAGCCACTCGACGTAGCCGGTCAAAGTAAGACGTCGTGCGCGCCCCGACGTATTGCGGATCGTGAGCCGCGAAATCTTGACGGGGTCGTCTTTGGCCACGTACTGCAGCATGTGAAAGGTCATGCCGCTCGCTGAGTGTTCGAAGCGGCTGTATCCCTGTCCGTGACGAACCAAGTAAGGCGCCGAGGCGCGACGGCTGGGCGACGGCGTGGGTGTCCAGACTTCGCCCGTTTCGTCGTCACGGATATAGATGACCTCGGGCGTGCGGTCGCAAACCGGATCGTTCGACCACTCGGTCAGCTGGTTTTCACGGCTGTTCTCACTCCAGGTGTAGCCGCCGCCGTCGGCCGAGACCTGAAACCCGAAGTGAGGATTTGCGACGACGTTAAGCCACGGCGCGGGGGTGTTCACTCCGTCGGTGAGAGCGACGACGTACTCGCGCCCGTCCGCGCCGAATCCTCCTATGCCGTTGAAATACTCGAGATCCGGTCTCGCGGATGGCGCCGGCGGTTCGATGGAAGGTGTCGGCGCCGCGCGCTTGCGGCGTGGCGCGCTTTCCGAGCCGCTGTCGGCGAGGCGCTCGAGTTGCTCGGACAGAGCGCCGCGTCGGCCGACAAGGTCCACACGCGCCGCCGCCATGAGGGCGTTGCGGCTTGCGGGTGCTATGAGGTCGCGGCGCAGGACGAATACGCTTCCACGCAACGCCGTGCCGGTGTGCCGTCTGCGTGCCTGACCGATGCGCACGAGCGATTCCAGGGAAACCTGCAGATCCTGAGCGTAAGACGTCGCCTTCTCGTTCAGGATCACGAGGTCGACGTCGAATTGTCTCCTTTGCCAATACTCGTGGGCTTGAAGGAGATCGCGTACGAACGGCAGCTCCTGCTCTTCATCCACGTGCGCGAGAATGATGGGCAGATCGCCGGATATGCCGTGTCCCCACAACGCGTTGGCCGGCTGCGCACCGCGTTCGATCGTTTGCGGTGGCACGCGCAACGCCGGGTTGGCATAGAGCAAATGGCTCGCCAGGCGCTGATACTGATTGGCTTGGTCCGAGGTGATGCCGATGTGGTGGCGTTCGATCTGACCTTGCGACCAAGCCAGCGTTGTGACGCGATCGAAAGCGTTGGGCTCGCGATGTTTGTCGGCAAGCGCGATGACTTCCTCGCGCGATCGGCTGACCAATGTCCAAAACGCGATCCGCACGGAACCGCCTGGACGGATGCGCACGCGTCGGCGAGACGCGAAGATCGGGTCAAGCACGGCGCCTACGGTATTCGACAGCGGCCGCCGATCGAATATGGCAATCGGATCCCGCAAGCTACGGGCGCGTCCGACAAAGCGGCCGCGATCCGTTTCGATCTGTAAGGCGCCCAGATCGTCGCCTTCGACGACGGAATGCGCGGCGACCCAAACCTCCGGCTCGTGCGAAGAGCGGCGGCGGCGCGTCGCCAGCAACAGGCCTTTTGCCGGGATATAATCCGTTTCGACGAACAATTTCGAAAACGCGGGATGCGCCCAATCGGTTGCGGCGGGCGCCAGCGCCAGCTCGGCGTAGTAGGTCACTTCGATTTCACGCACCCGCGTGCCGTGGTTTGAAAGGGTCACGCGCCGGACTTCGCCGTCGCTCTCCGGCGAGACGAGGACATCGAGCACGGTCGTCAAAGTGCCGTCGCGCCGCTCGAACTCGGCGCGGGCATCGTTGAATGCGACTTTATATTCGTCCGGTTCGGCGGCGGTCGGCTGATGTCCCGCCGACCAGACTGCGCCGGTCCGCACGTCGCGCAGATAGACGTGCATGCCGAATGTGTCGCGGGTCACGTCTTCGCGCCAGCGCGTAATCGCAAGATTGCCCCAGCGGCTATAGCCGCCCCCGTCGGCGCTCACCATGACCGAGTAACGCCCATTCGACAGAAGTTGAGTGTGTGGCGGAGTGCTGTGAGGCGACAAGACTTGTCGAGACCGCGGCGCCGAGAAATCGATCAACTTCGGCGCTGCCTGCACTTCCTCCGCGCGCGGATGAGCCAGTGCGACCTGACGCGGCGTTCGTTCCTGAAGCAGGAGTTCGGCGGCGCGAATGCGAGGTTCCGCATGAAAGCGCGCCCGCATCCGGCCATCGCCCAGAACATTCGCGAGGGCGAGGATTGTCATGCCTTGATGATGCGCCATGTAAGCGCGAACGATCGCGCGGCGCTGGCCGTCGGGGATGCGCAATGGCGTGAAGTCGACGGCCTCGTAGAACCCGTAAGAGCCGCGCGCACCGATGTTCTTCAGCGCTGCAAAGTTCTTGCAAGCCGCCGACGGATTGACCATCGCGGCGAGCGCGGTCGCGTAGGGCGCGACGACCGCATTCTCGGACAAGCCGCGCTTGAGACCCAAACCTGGCACGCCGAAGTTCGAATATTGATAGGTGAATTCCAAGTCGCGCGCGTTGTACGCCGACTCCGAAATACCCCAGGGCAATCCAAGCTTGCGGCCATGGGCGATCTGCCGACTGACGATGAGTCTGGTGGTGGTCGCGAGCAAGCTGCCTTCGGGCGCGCGCATGACGAGCGACGGCATCAAATACTCGAACATCGACCCCGACCACGAGATCAGCGCGGCCCCATGGTCGATGGCCGTGACCGAGCGGCCCAACCGAAACCAATGCTGTGTGGGCGCGTCGCCTTTGGCGATTGCGACAAAGCTGGCAAGACGCGCTTCGGAAGCAAGCAAGTCGTAGCAGCTCGGGTCCAACGTTTCCGTACTGACCAAATATCCGATCGAAAAAAGCTTGAGCTCGGTGTTGACCAGAAAGCGGAAATCCATCGCGTTGAGGAGGTCGCGCGCGGCACGCTCGAGTGTTTTCAGACGCTCGGGCCCGTTCGTCGCAGACGCCAAGTCGCTTGCATGGCTCTCGACGGTCCGCTGCGCTGCCTCGCTCCAAGTCAGAATCTCGGCCGTGTATTCGTCGTCCCACTCCACCCTCAAAGCGACGGCGGCCTCCACCAGCTGTGCGGCTCGCGCGGCCGCCTCCGTCAGGAGGCCGGCGATATCCGGCGAAGCGTCGGACCGTCCGAGCAAAGCCTGGAATTCGCTCAGCCGTTCTCTTACGCCGTTGATCTGAGCCAGCCCGTTTGAACCGCCCCGACCGATGGCGACGAGCGCTTCCTGAACAAGCGCGAGCGCGTCCGCCACGCCCGATTTCCAATCGGGGCTTGCGCTGCCTTCGCTTACCCGTTCGGCGCACGCATTGGCGATGGCAATCAGATGCCCCGCCAAGTTGCCGCTGTCGACCGACGAAATGTACTTGGGCTCGAGTGGCCGCAAATCGCGTGTGTCGTACCAGTTGAACAAATGTCCGCGATAAAGCTCCAATCGATGGATCGTGGCGAACGTCGCTTCCAGTCGCTCGACCATGTGGACCGTTCCGATCCAGTGATGATCGCGTGCGGCGATGACGGACAGAAGATAAAGCCCGATATTGGTCGGCGATGTGCGGTGCGCGATGACGGGATCGGGCTCTTCCTGAAAATTGTCCGGCGGCAGCATGTTGTCCGCGGTCGTGACGAACTTTTCGAAGTAGCGCCACGTGCGCCGCGCGACCAGGCGCAGCGCATCGGCATCTTGCGGAGCAACGGCTGCCCGATCGGCGGTCAGCGGCGAGGTGCTGGACCAGCGGGCGATGAGCGGCGACAGAACCCAAAGCGCTACGGTTGGCGCGGCAACAAGCGAAGAGTATGAACCAAACGCGAGCGAGAGCGCCATTGCGCCGGCGGCAATCGCAATCGCGCCGGCCATTTGGCTGTAGGCGCTCACGATATCGAGCCGCGAGCGATACCTGGCCTGAGCTGCCGTGACCCACTCCAACAAACGTCGATGGGTAAAGAACAATCGAAACAGCGTGCGCGCGATGGCGTCGATCATCAGCGACGCTTGATGCGCTAGAAAGGTGACCGAAAAGGCGAACTGCGACAACGCGAGCGCAAAGTCCCTGGACAGCGCCTGGAGATGGCTTCGCATGGAAATGCCCGGCCGCGGCGGAAGCAGCGCGCCGAAGACCGGCAGCAGCGGCGGAATGCTGATCGTCGCCAGAATGAAGCCCGTCCACAGCAGCGACAGGTTCAAAGGAAGTGTCCACCCGATCGCCAAGGCGAGAACGCTCGCCGGCGGCGATAATGTGCGCCTCAGATTGTCGAGCATCTTCCACAAGCCGCCGAGCGGTATTGCCGACTGATCTTGATCGTTGCCCGGGGCGCCGCGCCCGAATATCCACGGCAAGAGCTGCCAATCGCCGCGCGCCCAGCGATGCAGACGCGAAGCCGCGACGTCGTAGCGGGACGGAAAATCCTCGAAGAGCTCGATATCGGAAACCAGGCCGGCGCGCGCGAATATCCCTTCGAAGAGGTCGTGGCTCAAAAGCGTATTTTCAGGCACGCGATCGGCGAGCGCGGCTTCGAACAAATCGACGTCGTAAATCCCCTTCCCGGCGTAGGATCCCTCGCCGAACAGATCTTGATAAACGTCGGACACGGCGGCGGTGTAGGGATCGATGCCGCCGCTTGTCGAAAACAGTCTTTGAAACAGGGACTGCTCTTTGCCGGTCGGAAGTGTTGCGGTAATGCGCGGCTGCAAGACGGCATAGCCCTCCACCACGCGTCCCGTGCGCGGATCGAAGCGCGGACGGTTGAGAGGGTGTGCCATCTTGCCGACCAGCCGTCGCGCGGCCTCACGCGGCAATCGCGTGTCGGCATCCAGCGTAATGACGTAGCGCACGCCCGCGGGCACGCACGCCGCGTTTTGACCCTGCGTGATGAAGGTGGTGTCCCTCGCGCCGCGCAGAAGCCTGTTCAGTTCATGCAGCTTGCCGCGCTTGCGTTCCCAACCCATCCACCGCCTTTGACTTTCGTTCCAGACGCGCCGGCGGTGCAGCAGGATGAAACGATCGCCTTTCGGGGCGGGGCCGTAACGCTCGTTCAGGCCGGCGATTCCGTTGACGGCTGCGGCCAGCAGCGCCTCGTCGTCCGCTGCGTTCGGCGCTGTCGCATCGGTCCAGTCCGAAAGCAGCGCGAAGTGAATGTCGCCGTCCTGGCTTGCCAGGTAGTGAACCTCCAGGCCTTCGACCTGTTCGGCCACCGATGCCGGCGAGGTCAGAAGCGTCGGCACGACGACCATGGTCCGCAGCTCGCTCGGAATGCTGTCGCGCAATTCCAGGCCCGGCAGGGTCGTTGCCGCGAATTGGGACGTCGCGAAGCGATTGACGAGGGCGACCGCGCCGTCCATCGCCGGAAACAGTCCGAGCACGGCGAGAGCCGTCAACCACCAGCCCAGATGTGCCGTGCCCAAGAGCGCGAGCATCAGGCCGATCAACGCCGCCGTGACGATGCCGATGCTGACGATGTAGCCCAAGAACCCGAGGGCTGCCGTGGCGCGGCCCAGCCAGAATTTGACCGGCGGACGAAATCCGATCGAACGTTCGAACGCGGGCCGCCCCGCGGAGATGAGATAATAGCCGGGATCGCACGCGCGTTTCTTCTCGGTCTCGTTGACGAAAGCGCCGCGGCGCGCGGCTGCGGTCGTTTCCGCGAGCGCGCGCGCGGCCACTTCCAATTCGGTCAGATGCGAGCCGCGGGCGAGTTCTTCGATGGCGCGCCTGTATTGATCGCGCGTGGCGAAGTCCATTTGATCGAACCCGCTGGCGCCCCGCAGCAACGCGTCGATCGGACTGATGGTCTCGAACAATTCCGCCCAATCGACCCCCGAAACGCGCCGCATGCTGGTGATGATATTGCGCACGGTGACGGTCATCGCCGATTGGCGCAGATGCTCGTTTTGCACGACGATATCGGTCGAGGTGCCTTGCGCGTTCAGCTTGGTTTCGAGCCACAGCATGGCCGGCGTCAGCACCGGGTCCTGGTCGCGCAAGCGTTGCACCAGCTGCGCCGCGAACGTCGGCGTCATCAGTGCTTTATCGTAGGGCTTCAGCAGCTCTTCGATGGCCGAGCGTTGCGGGTGCCTGGCGGCGAGCAAACGATCGGCGAGGGCGTCTGCGTCCTCGCGCCGTTGGCGTCCGGCCAAAATCCGATGTGTCGCCCGGCGCAGGTTCTCGACGAGCATGATGCGCAGCGTAATCGCAACCGCCCATAATTCGCCGATCGTCAAGGGTTGCACGCGCTGGTACGCGTTCACGAAGCGGCGAAGCAGATCGGAATCGAAGCGGCTGTCGGTGCGGGCGATGAAATGCCAAGCGAGGTCGAAAACGCGCGGCAGACCTTTGAGCGGGCCGTCGGCGAGCTTGGGCAGCTGGCGATAATAGCCCGGCGGCAGATCCAGGCGGATTTCCCGGATCTGGTCTTCGACCAGATGGTAGTTGTCGACCAGCCATTCGGCGGCCGGCGTGATCGGGCGCCCTTCGACGACGGCCTTTGCGATGGTGCGGTAGCCCGCGAGGAGCGTCGCCTCGTTCGACCGCAGCCTGGCCCGCAGGAGTCTGGCGCTTTGTCGCCGCTCCGATAGGCGCTGATGGGCCGCCAGCTCTTCTGCGTGCCGCTCCAAGGCTTCCGCGCTGAGCAGCTCGTCGCGGATCAGTTCGTCGCCGGTCCAATCGGCGCTCGTCGGGGGAAGTTTCACGGTTTCACTATACCCCGGGCGGCGCGCGCCAAAGCAAGCCGATATCCACAACCCATCCGGCGAATCGCTGGGCGATGCACGCGCGCGGTGGTTGACCCCCGCACCTGCGGTCCGCGCCTGACCCCCGCGACGCTTTGATCGACATCAATGCGATCCGGCAATTGGCGGCGCATGCTTTTTTCATAATTGAGAGGAGGCCTGTGCGATGTTGGAATATTCGTTTGCAACGGTCATCCCGACCGCCGTGGTCGTAATGACAATGGCCATTTTCTTGCTTCTCGCCGCATCTGCGCTGAGGCATAGATTTGACAAGTAGCGGCGCCCCGCGAGACGTCTGCCCGGTCGCCGCGATGGTGTTCGTGGCGTCGCCCAAAGCACCAGCGCGTTTTCAAATGCGGGCGCGAACAAGCCGCAGTACGCGTGGGACTGCGAAACCTACTGATGTCTCAGGTGCGGACAAGTGCGAGCCGCCGCTCGCAGGATGTCTGCACCGACGACACGCTGCAGTGCAAAACGTCCGCCGCCGTCGACCAGCATCCGACGCACGACGTCCGGTTCAAGCGCTGGCCCCGCATAATGTCGAAGTGAAGGCGCATTTGCTCCTGCCGCCACACGCTGGCGGCGCAAGAGATGCGTTCGCGCGGTCCCGGTTTGAGAGCAATCGGCCGGTCGAAGACAGCAGCACCGCGAGCCGCCGTTCACGGGCCGGCGGATGCCTGGCACGCCTTCGGCGCTCGCCTGGCACCCTTATCCACAACTTAGCCCACCTTGTGTCGAAGGGGGCGTCGGGGGTTCGGTCGCGACGGCCGCCTCGCTGATCGGATACACGTGTGTCGCGCCATTTGGCGAAGATCTCTGCACTTTTGCAATAGTGCCGGAGCCCTTGCTATTATTTGAATAGGCGGTTTCCCCCGCCCCGCGGGCCTTCTGCATGAAGTGGCTTTTCTACGAACTGCACCGGCGAAAAGTAGTCCGAGCAGCGGGCGGTTATGTCTTTTTCGCGTGGATCATTTTCCAGGCTGCAGGCCTTCTTCAACACGCGCTGAAGACGGCGCTCCCCGAGACCTTCGACACGATCGTACTCTCTCTCCTTGTCCTCGGGTTTCCTGCGGTCGTCATTGCGTCCTGGATGTTCGAGTTCACGGCGGAAGGGATAAAGCGCACAACGCCGGCCGGCGAACCATCACCGCTCAAAGGGCAAACAAGCGATTGGATTCTGATCGCGCTGCTCACGGCGATGGTCGGGATCGAGGGCGTCCGTGCCGTGACATCGCACGACGCCCAAGCACCGCCGAGCAAGCTCGCGACCCCTGTCGACGCCAAGGCGTCGGCGGACGCGCTGCCAAGACTGGGCGCGGCGTCGCTTGCCGTCATGCGCTTCAATTGCGTGAACGAGCGCAAGGAAGACGACTGTGCGGACACCATTCCTCAGGCGATCCGCAACGCGGTGCATCTGATCAGCGCGCTCCAGACCCCATCCGACTACTCCACGCTGCACATCGCAAGCGATGCCGGCACCTTGCAACAGATCGCGCGCCAGTTGGGTGTCGCTTACGTCCTTGAAGGTAACGTGCGTGTCGAGGGCAACGCCGCTGACCTCACCGTGAACCTGGTCAACGCGGCTACCGATGCGCGCAAACTCACCCTGAAACACAGGTTGCAACTCGGCGAGCTCTTCCAAGTGGCGAGCAAGATTGCCGTGGCCGTCGCGCAAGAACTGGACATCCACATCACAGACGACGAGCAGATGGCACTGGCCGCCAGCCCCACCGACAACAGGCAAGCTTATTACGACTATACCAGCGCGGTGACGTACTACAGCACGTCGGGCGAAGTAGCGATGCGGCGCGCGGAGGCACTCTTGCAGTCGGCAGTCGGCCTCGACAGCAAGTTCGCCGCGGCCTGGGCGCTGTTGTCGCGAACCCACGCCTACTTCTATTTCAACCGCAGCGACGCGACCGACGAACGTCGCGATAAAGCGCGCTCGGCGCTGACGATCGCCCGAAGCCTCCGAGCCGAGTCGCCGGATGTTCTGCTGGCAGACGCGTTCTACAAATACTGGGTCGAGCGCGACTATCCGGGCGCGCGCAGCCGTTTCGAAGCCCTGGCCAAAAAACTGCCCAACAACGCCGACATTCAGGCAGCTCTCGGCTACATCGCGCGCCGGCAAGGCCGGTGGGACGAGAGCAAGGACTATTTCGACGTCGTCGTGGTGCACGACCGGCGTCATCCAAGCCGCCGTTTGATGGCGGCGGAGCTGCGCCTTGCGACGAGAGAGTTTCCCGAAGCCCTGCGCATGCTTGACGAGGGGCTGAAAGAGTGGCCCGACAACTCGCAATTCCTTGCCAGAAAAGTCCTGGTGCACCAACTGCAGGGTCGACTGGATGAGGCCGATGCGCTGCTGAAAGGCGTGGACCCGGGGCCGAGCGACGACATCGTGGAGATGATCGCGTATCAGGCCGCGCTGCGGCGCAAGTACGACGGGGCAATCAAGCTCGTTGCGCGTCTCCTCGAGAAGCAGGACGCGGACGAAGCCGGCGCCCGCACGTCGTGGGACCTCAGTCTGTTCCTCGGCGATCTGCGGCGGCTGTCGGGCGACAAGGCCGGAGCGCGGGCGAGCTATTCCGCCGCGCGCGATATGCTGCTGAAGGAATCGAAGAAACAGCCCGACAGCGCCGACATCGCATCCTATTTGGCCTTGGCCTATTGCGGGCTGGGCGACCGCCGCGCTGCCTTGAAATACGCCGATCAAGCGGTCGAAACGGTGCCGGTCAAGACAGACGCGCTCAGCGGCGCCTACTATGAAATGACGCGCGCCAGAATTTGGGCGCGCCTCGGCCTCAAGCAGAAGGCGATCCCGGCGCTCAAGAGGCTGCTGACGGTACCGGCAAATTGGCCGTTGACGCCGGCGCTTCTGCGTCTCGATCCCGATTTCGACCTGTTGCGCGACGATCCAGGCTTTGCCGCGCTTCTGAACGCCGGATAGGCGCAAATCGCGGCCCCACCAAGCGCCTACATCGATCCGACGTATCCGCGCATACGCGCTCGCCCCTCGCGCGAGCCGCTCGAATGAGGGACGCGCCGCGGGCGCAAGTTTCTGTTAGATTGAAAATCTAACGTGCTGCGCTCGGGGGGCGGGTGGCATGCGTGTGGGGATTGTGGCCGGGATCGCGCTGGCGGTCCTGATCTCATTGGCTGGGCTCGCCCATGCCGAAGCGTTTGACGCCGCGCGCGCGACCAATGCCTACCTCTCCTCGGTGTCCGCCGACATGCAGGCGCGCGCAAGCGTCTATTTTGAGCGCGGCTATATCCTGGATGTGATCGCTGCGAGCGCAAGCATCGTCGTCGCGCTGCTGATCGTGATTACTGGCGCCGCGCGGCGAATTCGCGACTTCGCCGAGGGACTGACCCCCGCGCGCGCCGCTCAAGTCTTCCTTTGCGCGCTCATCTTCCTGCTGGTGATGGCGCTCGCGCTCGCCCCCGTCGCCTACTACCGCAGTTTCGTGCTCGATCACGAATTCGGCTTGTCCGAGCAGCCTCGCGGCGACTGGATGTTGCGTCACGCCGCGCTCGCGGCGCTGCTCGTCCTTCTCTTCTCGCTCCTGGCTGTCGCGGTCTACGCCTTCATCCGGCGCTTGCCGAACGGATGGTGGCTGCCGAGTGCGGCCGTCGCCACCCTGTCCGCCGCCGTCGTCCTGTGGGCGGCCCCCCTCGTCGCGCCGCTGGTCGACGTCTATCGGCCGATGTCGG
The DNA here is from genome assembly GCA_041477875.1 of Micropepsaceae bacterium. Lineage (GTDB taxonomy): Bacteria > Pseudomonadota > Alphaproteobacteria > Micropepsales > Micropepsaceae > SZUA-430. The sequence continues at coordinate 31,795 of JBGOVA010000010.1, forward strand.
CGGGGCCGATCAAGGAGCAGGTTCGCGCACTGGCCGCCGCCAACGGCATTGCGGTGCAAGACATCGATCGCGTCGATCGCTCCGCGCATAGCAGGCGAATGGACGCGCGCGTCGTCGACATGTTCGGCGTTGCACGGGTGTCGTTCGCCGGCACGCTGCTCGACCGAGGCAGCGGAATGGAAGTCAGGCACATCGCGGGGCAAGCGATCGGGCATCGGGTCCTCGGTCACAGGGGCCAAGGGCTGATCCTGTTCGCGCTCGTTTGGCTGATCGTCCTGATCCTGGTCGCACGGGTGTTCAAGGGCTTCGTGCGCACCGACGGCGCAGCCCTCGGTCTCAGCGACGCGGCAGACGCCGCGGGATTGCCGCTTCTGTTCGCGCTCCTCGTCGTGGGAGCCTGTGTGAGCGCGCCCGCGATCAAGGCGCTGCAGCGCGCCCAAGATCTTGCGGCCGACGCCTTCGCTCTGAACGCGGCGCGCGAGCCCGACGGTCTCGCCATCGCCGCCCTGCGGGAAGCCGAATACGCGAAGCTCGACCCCGGGTGGTGGGAAGAGTTGCTCTTTTCCACGCGCGCCCCGGCCCGCGCGCGCATTGCGATGGCCATGCGCTGGAAGGCCCAGCACCTCGGCGAGCTGCCGGTCCCGGGCTTCGAGGTAGAGATCGGCTGCAGCCCCGACGAGCTGCGCTCGCCGGCGGCCGACGTGCGCTGGGTCGCCGACGGAACGCCGGAGTCGAACGTGCGCGTGGACGTGACCGTGACCAAGACCGGCTTTGCGACGGGCCAATTCGCATCGATCGTGGTCAGCGAAGCGGGGAGGGCACTGCTGTTTCGCGCGGAGGCGCTGCCGCCGGCTCTCGATCTGACCCTCGATCCGCCGGCGCGCCGGCACGTCGATCTCGACCCCACGAGCCCGCTGATGTTCGCGCTGCGCGCCGGCAACCTCGAGCCCGGTGTTCTCTATCTCTGGCGCGTCGTGCGCAGCGAAGGCGGCGTCAGTGAGACAGTGCGCACCGAGACGTCGTCGTGCCCTGCGGACACCGAGGAGGATTAGCGATGCGCGCTGTCGTCTTGTGCCTCCTCGCAATCGGCGCTTTCGCCGCGACCGGCGTCGCTCGTGGCGAACAGTGGATCGCGGGCACGCCGGAGGACATCAGTCCCAAGCAAGCGGACCAATCTGGCAACGTGGCGGGCAACATCCCGCAGCGGGCGACGGGCGGGCGGGTGAACGGTCTGGCGCGCAGCGGCGGCACCTACTACGCGGCGAGCGAATGGGGCGGCCTGTTCAAGACCGCAGACGGCGGCGGCCACTGGGCGCCCGTCCCCGCGCATCTGCCGCAAGCGACGTGGGACGTGGAGGTCGATCCATCGGACCCCAATCGCATATATGCGACGTCCTTCTTCGACGGTTTGGCGGCAAGCAAAGGCGCGATAAGCGTGAGCGACGACGGCGGCGCGCAATGGAGCAAGCCTGGAACGAGCCTACCGCTGGAACACTTCTGTCTCCTCGACCGGCCGAACGCCAGAGACGTTCGTCGCTTGGAGCCCTCCGCATTCGGCATCGCCATCGATCCCGACAGCACCAACGTCGTCTACGTCGGCACGAATTGCGGCTTGGCCAAGAGCACGGACAAGGGTGAGACGTGGCGCTATATCGACACGACCCCAAGCGTCGGCAGCGCCGCCGCCGATGCCGACGATGTGTGGGACGTCGTCGTTCATCACGGCCATGTCGTCGATGTCTGCGGCAATGACGGGCACCAGCGCTCGCTCGACGGCGGCGCGACGTGGAGCGCGTCGCATTTGCCCACGGCGGGGCGCTGCTCGATCGCCGCCTCGCCGCACGAGAAGAACGTCCTGTTCGTCGCAGTCGGCCTCACCCTCTATGAGTCCGACGACGGCGGAGCGTCCTGGCCGGCAGCGTTCACGAACGGCACGCCCGATCCGACGGCAAAGCCGGACCGCCAGGGGCGCATCCCATTTGTGGCGACGAACGCGCGGATTGGCCCGGACTTCGACCTCTACTACGGCAACAAGGATCTCTTTCGCGTTTCCTGTCGGACACCGCCGGCGAGCACGGTCGCGGTCGCGACGGGGCGGCGCTGCGACCCGGCCGGCGCGAGCGTCAAGGTGCAACAGGGCGCACATCAGGATGTGGGCGACGTGGCCTTCGCGGCCAACGGCTGCCCGGCGCTGTTTGCGAGCGACGGCGGCGTCTATCGCAACACGAAGACGTCGCCGTCCGATTGCCACGCGCCTGTTTGGGCGCAGGCCGCGGAAACCACGCGCGCGCTGTGGACATGGGCGCTGACGGGGGCGAAGAACGGGACAAAGCAGGAGTTGTATTTCGGCGCGCAAGACAACGGGTTCTTCGCCACGCAGGACGCGCGCGCGTCGACCGTGACTTGGCGTGCGCTGGATTGTTGCGACGTCTACGACGCGGCCGCGGACGGCGACCAGGCGCTCTACACGCGATGCTGCCGCGAAACCGCAATCCGTTGGAATTTGGTGGTCCTGCGTCCTTCGCCGACGGCGCCGTGGACGGAGTTCGACGAGAACGACTACCCCAAGGGGCTGAGCGCCAACGACATAGCCGCGATTCCCAAGGGTTCGGACGGAACGGTGATCGCGAGCTTCGCCAAGGACAGCTATGCGGTTCTGACCAACAAGGGCGTGTTCTACACGACGAATATCGACGCCCATCCGCCGACATGGTCGATGCTCGGCGCTTGGCCGACCACGCTGGCGCCGGTTGACATCAAAGTCGCGCACGACGCGGCGGGCGAACCCACGTTCTATGTGCTGGCGGCCAAGGCGGGCTATCTGTTGAACAGCGCGATCCGCGGCCCGGCGAGCCGCCCCAATAATTTCAACGCCATGTTCACGCATGTGAGATTGGGGGCCGGGGCATGGGTCGAGAAGACGGTGCCGGGGGGCTTCCGCATCGGCCTCTTGGCGGTTGATCCGAACGACCCCGACCGGCTGATCGCCGCGCATGCCAAGGCCGATTTCGAGGGCAGCGATCCGCCGGCGGAGGCCAAGATGATGCGCTCGAGCGACGGCGGGCAGACGTGGGACGCCATGACCGCGCTCGACGGCATGATGACGGGCTCGGGCCCCCGCCGCCGCGCTTACGCCAACGGCCGCGGCATCACCCGCAGCACCTGGTTCCGCGGCTACGCGCAGCCGACGCTCGTAAAGTTCGATCCGCTGAACGCCAAGCTCATCGTCGCGGGCGGCGCGGATGCGGGCGTCTTCTTCTCCTTCGACGACGGCGCGACGTGGCGACGCATCGCCCCGGGCGACAAGATCCCGCGCCCGCGCTTTGCCTATTTCGATCACGAGACCGCGGACAAAATCAATCTCTACATCGGCTCGCAAGGGCGCGGCGTGTGGCGCGTCGTGTTGAAGCGAACGCCCTGAGGCGCCGACGCGGGAGGCCTCGCTTCAACTCTCTTCGCCAATTCGCCGAACAGGCGCACCTGCTCGAGGTAGGTGTTTCCGAGATTGGAGCCGCCATAGTTCGAGAGGACTTTGATCTTCAAGTACTTGGCGGTGGTCGCCGGCGTCGCCGGGCAGGCGCGAGCATTCGAACGCGGGGATCGCGCGGGAGTAGCATGACACGCGCTCTGCGCGGCCCTTATCCACAACCCATCCGGCGGATCGCACACCGATACACGCGTGCGGCGGTTGACCCGAATCGACCCCCTTCCACGCGAAATGAAGCATTTGCGCATAGCCGGTAAGCGCGTTCAGACGGTCGAGCTCTACCTTTATCTTCTTTCGACGGTGGTCACCGCGATGGCGTTCGCGTTCGACCGGCGCCGGCGTCCGCCTGAGTGGAAAGCCTGCAATTTCAATATCCACTCTCGCCGTACCAAGACGCGAATTCTTCGAAGCCCGGCACTTCTGTAGCGTTGGCGAGGCCGTCAATCGCGACTTGGACCACGGCGGGTCGTCCGGCTTTCAAGGCGCGTTGCACGGCGGGTTCGATGTCTTCGGCACGCTCCACATATTCCCCGTGTGCGCCGAACCCTTCGGCGATCTTGTCGAGGCGAACGAATTTGCCCCAATGGGCCTCGGTCTCGGGTGATTGCGGGCCGAAGGTGCCCTTGTAGACGGCAACTTCAAGGCCCCAGGCAAAGTCGCATCCAACGATGCAGACGATCGGGAGGTTCTTTCTGACCGCGGTCTCCAATTCGGAAACATGAAACAGGAATGACGAGTCGCCGCTGATAAGAACGACGCGTCTGCGGTCGCCCACCGCAAGCTGCGCCCCAATGGCGTGAGGCAATCCCGTGCCCAGATGGCCAAAGTTCTGGCACCACAACACGTCACGTGGCGTCATTTGGCCGAAGGCGGAGGTGAAAATGCTGACTGACCCGCCGTCGCGCACAATGACGGCGTCGGCCGGCAACGACTTTGTGGCTTCGACGGCGAAGCGCGCCGGATGGATGGGTGAGGATGTTCTCGGCGCGGCCTGCAGCAATTGCGCCTTAAACGCCCGGAAGGCGGTTTCCATTTCAACAAGCTCTTTCCCCGGTGCTCGCGAGACACCCTTCAGTGCCGCGACCAACTGGGGAACGACATCGCGCAAATCGCCGACCAATGGCGCATCGATCAGCCGGTTCACACCAATCGCGAGCGGGTCGCGCTCGATGTAGATCCATTTGCGCGCCGTGTTGCCCTTCGCCCAATGGCGTCCTGTGCCGTAATGAATCGGCTCGCCGATCTCGGTACCGACCGCGATAACGAGGTCGGCCTTGGCAACGGCTTCGATCCCAACCGGTGAGGCATAAGGGAACGTGCGATCGTCGAAGCCTGTGAGAACCGCCGCGCCGCCTGGCGTTTGGATCACGGGGCATTCGAGTGTTCTTGCAAGCTGAGCGACACTCTCGTGGGCGCGGGCAACGAACACGCCTTGTCCGACGAGCAGAATCGGCGAGCGGGCGGCGCGAATGAAAGCAACGGCAGCGGCAACTTGACCGGGATCGGCGGCCTGGTGGGTGAGGCGATAGGAGTCGGGCGTGCCCGCTGGCGGCAGGTTTAACGGGGTCTGCATCACGTTCATCGGGTACTCGATGAAGACCGGACCGGGTGTACCGCTCAGCGCGCGGCGGAAAGCTTCGTGAAAAATCTCGTCGACCTGCTCGGCGTGCTCGATGACGCCGACATATTTCATCGCCTCTTCGAAATAGCGTGGTTGACGGGTGTACTGAAAGCGTCCTTTGCGCACGCGCTGATCGAAGATGCGCGCGCGCTGGCCGCAGAGAAAAATCGTCGGTGTGTTCTCCTTGGCCGCGCAGATCGCGGCGGCTGCAAGGTTCGCCACGCCGGGGCCTTGATTGCCGACAACGACGCCGGGCGTACCCGTCATGCGCCACAAGCCATCCGCCATGAAGGCGCCTGCTTGCTCGTGATGCGGGGCAATCACACGCCAGCCCCGCGCCTCGGCGGCAATGAACATGGCCACGAAACTTGGATCAGGAATGCCGAACAGGGTCTTCAGGCCCTCGGCTTCCATGAGCTCCAGCATGCGGTCGTGGACGAATTGGGACATGAGACTTCTCCGTTCGGCGGGCGTTACGACCTATGCCTCAACTCAGCCCGCAGCGGGCGGCCCAGGTTTATCGCTGAATTTAGTGGCTCCAGCGGCGTCGGCATTGACCTCGCTCAAATCGCCCAAGCCATCGCCTGCGAAGAGATCCTTCGGCTCGGCGGCATAATCGCGGCGACAAAACTTGATGTGCCTCAATCGTCGCTTGCCAAGCTGAAGTAGTATTCACCCCAAGTTTGGCTAGCGGCACCTCAAATGGGGTTGGGCAGTGTCATAGACTTCAAGACGCTTGGGGCCGGCCAAGCGCATCGCGAACCGTACCCTTACGTGTATGTCCAAAACATTATCGCCGACGCGGCAAGATCGCGGCTTCGCGCAGATTTCCCGGATATTTCGCGTGCCGGCTTTTTTCCGCTTTCGGAAATGAAGGTCGCAGGTGCGTTCGCTGAGTTGATCGACGACATAAGTAGCGACCCCTTCGCGGCGATACTCAGCGACAAACTTGGCCTCGACCTGTCCGATAAGCCGCGCCTGATCACAGTGCGAAAGTGGTCGGCCGCCAAGGATGGCCGCATTCACAACGACGGCGAAGCGAAAATCGCGACGGCCTTGATCTATTTGAACGAAAACTGGGCGGCATCGGGTAAGGGCTGCTTTCGCGTGCTGAACGGCGCCGCGACGATGGATGATTTCGCGTGCGAGGTCCCGCCGCTGTTGGGGACGCTGGTCGCCTTTCGAAGGACTGAGAATTCATGGCACGGCCATCCCCCCTTTGTCGGCGAGCGAAGAGTTGTTCAAATGGCATATCTGCGCTCCCAGGCCGACCTAGAACGCAAAAGCCGGCGCGGTCGCTGGTCGCTGTTTCTCAAAAAGCTCAATCCCTTCCAGGCGCCCTCTATGTTTTCGGGGCTGACTTCGTTCGCCTTGCGCCTGAGCACCAACATCGGACCGGTGCGCTACATGAGTCCAAATGAGAGAGGCAACACCCATGCCGATTTCCGTCATTGTCGCGATCCTATTGCTTTTGGCCTTGGCGTACGTGTTTTGGTACGCGAGCCGCAGGGGGCGAGGAATAGTACAAACGTTGAGCCAAGCCGTGGCAGGCACACTCACCGCATGCGCTGCGCTGTTGTTTCTGGGCGCGGTTACTGCGGCGATGTTCGGGGGGCGGCCGTTTGGCCTGGAAATCCTGAAGCACCCATACGAGGTCTGGGTTCAGCGGTTTGAGCATCCTACGCAACCGCTAGTCCGCTTGCGTGCGAACGACGAGGCACAAGTGTAAGCCAGCCTTTCGACGGTCGTCACCGGCGCAACGGTATGATCGCGCTTCAAGTGCGCATCACCGCAAGCCGCCGTTCGCGGGGCTGGGGCTCGCCCGGCACGCGCGCGCATTCGAACGCCGGGATCGCGCGCTGCAGCAGCGCGAGCACGCGCTCTTCATCGCCGTTCGCGGCCGCGGCTTCCAGCGCGTCGATCTCGCGTGCGAGGGCCGTTGCCTCGCTGGCGCGGGGCGCCGCGAGCATGAGGCCCGCGTGCGCGCTTGGCATCAAGTGCTCCCTGTCATGCAGCAATTCTTCGTGCAGCGTTTCGCTGGGACGCAACCCCAAATATTTGATTTCGATGTCGGCGTCGGGCCGGCAAGCCGGATCATCTGCCGCGCGAAGCCCAGCGATCGTCACGCGCCATCCGGCCCACAGTTGCGCTGCCGCTCGAGCACTCGCGCCGCCCCGGTGGGACCGGCTCAATTTCGCCGAGAGCTGCCATTCCCTGCTCCGAGGCAGGATGATGGCCGATTGCGCTCCGCTCTACTCCTCCCGCGATTGATTCACACTGCGCGCGCGCTCTCGTCCGCCGCCGTGACCGCGATCACGACGATGCCGACCTTTTGCCCTGTCTCGACATAACGGTAGGCGTCGGCGATTGCATCGAGCGGATATTTTCGATCGATGACCGCGCGGAATTGTCCCGCCTCCATGCGGCCTTTCAGGAAGGCGACAAACGCCTGGCCGCTGCCGCGCGCCGGCACGGGAACGGAGACTCTGTTGCTGCCCCTGATCCACGACCACAGCGCGAGCGGCAGGTTCTGCCACCACGGCCCGACATCGGTCGCCGCGAAAACGCCGTTAGGCTTGAGCAGCCGCCGGCAACGGAAGAAACTGATTTTTCCAACCGCGTCCATGATGAAATCGAA
>JBGOVA010000310.1:0-3280 GCA_041477875.1 Micropepsaceae bacterium
ACGTCCGTGCGCGCGAGATACTCCCGCACTCACACTGCAAATTGAGTCTTCAGGCCGCGCGGCCGCGCGGCCGCTGGCTGGCCGGGTCAAGCCCGGCCATGACGATTGAGGTGGCGCTGAGAAGGTCCTATTCCTTGTCCCAACGAGCTATTCGAGGAACCGCCTGATGCACCCGTCCGACCACGCCAAGACCCAGCCCGACAAGCCCGCCTTTATTATGGCCGGAACCGGCGAAACCGTAACGTATCGCGAACTCGACGAACGCTCGAACCGCGGTGCACAGCTGTTCCGCAAGTTGGGCCTCAAGGTCGGCGACGGCATCGCGATCTTCATGGAGAACAACGTCCACTACCTGCCCATATGCTGGGCGGCGCAGCGTTCGGGCCTCTATTACACCTGCATCTCCTCGCGCCTGACCGCAGGCGAGGTCGAGTACATCGTCAAGGATTGCGGCGCAAAGGTCTTCATCACCTCCAAGGCGATGGGCACCGTTCCCGCCGAAGTCGCCGAGCGCTTGTCCGGCGTGCGCAGGTTCATGCTGAACGGAACGATCCCGGGTTACGACAGCTTCGAGGACGCCGTGCGCACGATGCCGGCCACGCCCGTCGCCGACGAAACGCCGGGCGCCGACATGCTCTATTCGTCGGGCACGACGGGAAGGCCCAAGGGCGTGAAGGGCACGCTGTCGGGCGGCAAACTGACCGACCCGAACCCGCTCTTGATGCTCGCCAAGATGCTCTACAGCTTCGACGAGAACACGATCTATCTCTCGCCCGCGCCGCTCTATCACGCGGCGCCTTTGCGCTACAACATGACGGTCCAGCGCCTCGGCGGCACGACGATCGTGATGGAACACTTCGACGCCGAAGACGCGCTGCGCCAAATCCAAAAACACAAGACGACCCACAGCCAGTGGGTCCCCACGATGTTCGTCCGTATGCTGAAATTACCGGAAGTGGTGCGCCGCAAATACGACGTCAGTTCCATGAAGGTCGCGATCCACGCCGCCGCGCCCTGTCCCGTCCCCGTGAAAAAACAGATGATCGAGTGGTGGGGTCCGGTGATCTTCGAATACTACGCCGGCACCGAAGGCAACGGCTTCTGCGCGATCACGTCACAAGAATGGCTCGCGCATCCGGGCTCCGTCGGCAAATCCTTGCTCGGCGAACTCCATATCGTCGGCGAAGACGGCAACGACGCCACAATCGGCGAGCCCGGCACGATCTATTTTGCCAACGGCCCCGTGTTCGAATACCACAACGATCCCAAAAAGACCGCCGACGCCCGCAACGCGAAGGGTTGGTCGACGTTGGGCGACGTCGGTTATGTCGACAAGGACGGCTACCTCTATCTGACCGACCGCAAGGCCTTCATGATCATCTCGGGCGGCGTGAACATCTATCCACAAGAGGCCGAGAACGTGCTCATCAACCACCCGAAGGTCGCCGACGTCGCGGTCATCGGCGTCCCGAATGAGGATTTCGGCGAAGAAGTGAAGGCTGTGGTGCAGCCCATGGATTGGGCAGACGCCAATCCGCGCGTCGCCGAGGAACTCATGGCCTATTGCCGCGAGCAACTCTCCGCGATCAAATGCCCGCGCAGCGTCGATTTCGAGCGCGAGCTGCCGCGTCACCCGACCGGCAAATTGTACAAGCGCCTGATCCGCGACCGTTATTGGGGCAACCGTGAGTCAAAAATCGTCTGACGAGTCCCCAAAGGCACCGCTCCGCGCCTCAGGCCCGGGCGGCATGCTGGCGCGCCACGACTTCACGCCCGAACGCATCGCCGCCTACGCCCAGCTCGCCGCCCAATTCGGCGACGCGCAGTTCCTGTCGGAGGAAGCACGCGAAGACTCGCGCGCCAAGATCATCGCGCAGCACGTGCCCGGCCACGATCTCTGGGTCTTCGGCTACGGCTCGCTGATGTGGAACCCGGCGATCAACGTCAGCGAAAGCCTGCCTGCCCACGTCGAAGGCTTCAGCCGCAGCTTCTGCATGCGCCTGATGTTCGGCCGCGCTATGCCCGACAATCCGGGCCTGATGCTCTGCCTCGTGCCTGGCGGATCGTGCGCCGGCATCGCCCATCGCATCGCGCCCGAACACATAGAGAGCGAATCGAAAATCCTCTGGATGCGCGAAATGCTGTCCGGCGCCTACATCCCGACTTGGATCGACATCGACTTGGGCGCCAGCCACGTGCGCGGCGTGACCTTCGTGATGAACACCGCGCATCCGCGCTATCTGCCCGACCTTTCGCTCGAGGAAAAGGCCACGCGCATCGCCAGCGCCGAAGGCCATCTCGGCACCAACCGCGATTATCTCTTCCGCACCGTCGCCGCACTCACCAGCGCCGGCGCCAGCGACACCTATCTCGACGACATACACACGCGCGTGCGCGCGCTCGTCGAGGCCAAATCAACACCGCAGGGAGCAGACACATGAAGACGATCAAATACGCCGAAATCGCCAAGCACGTCGGCGAAGAGATAGGCGTCAGCGAGTGGGTGCAGATCGACCAGGATCGCGTCAACAAATTCGCCGACGCGACCGGCGATCACCAGTGGATCCACGTCGACGTCGAGCGCGCCAGGCGCGAACTGCCGACCAAGGGCACGATCGCGCACGGCTATCTGACGCTGTCGCTGATCCCGATGCTCGCTGCGAAAATCTCACGCATCGAAGGCGTCAGCCGCGGCATCAACTACGGTTCGAACAAAGTGCGCTTCGTCAACATGGTGCCCACGGGCTCGCGCGTGCGCGCGCGCCAGAAGCTGCTGGCCGCCGAACCCAAGGGCCCCGGCATGCAGATGACGAACGAGGTCACGATCGAGATCGAAGGCCAAGACAAGCCGGCCTGCGTGGCCGAGACGATCAGCTTGGTTTATCCGTGAGCTACTGAACCGATACCTGTCTGCCGCGCGTGCCCGTTCTATATAGGTGACAGAGTTTTGGAGATGGCTATGGAGAAAGTGCACAAAACCGATGGCGAGTGGCGCGCCCAGCTGACGCCCGAGGAATACAAAATCACGCGCAAGCACGGCACCGAACGCGCCTTCACCGGCCCCAATTGGGACGCCAAGGACAAAGGCACCTACACCTGCAAGTGCTGCGGCCTGCCACTCTTCGCCTCCGATACGAAGTTCGATTCAGGGACGGGATGGCCGAGCTTCTACGCCCCTATGAGCAAGGAGAGCGTCGCCGAGAAAGACGACGGCAGCTTCTTCATGCGACGCACTGAAGTCCTCTGCGCCCGCTGCGACGCCCACTTGGGCCACGTTTTC
>JBGOVA010000065.1:0-19546 GCA_041477875.1 Micropepsaceae bacterium
CTGCGCTGGTTCCTGATCGTCATGCGGCTTTTCATGTCGACGGCGATGCTGGTGCTGTTGATGGGGCTGATCCTGCTTGCAATGCGCGACACGCTGTCGGGCGCGATCACGATCGGCGCGTTCACGATGATCTTCTTCCTCGGCACCATGATCGCGCGGTCGGTGCAGGAGCTCTCCTACCGGATGCTCGATTTCTTCGAGCAGCTGGGGACGCTGGCGGAGGCCCTGGAACTCGTCACCCAGAAGCACGAGATCGTCGACAAGGCCGAGGCGACACCGCTTGTCGTGCGCCAGGGCGAGATCGTGTTCGAGAACGTCTCGTTCCAGCATTCGGACGGCCACCCCGTGTTTCAGGGCCTGAATTTGCGCATCAAAGCGGGCGAGAAGGTCGGGCTGGTCGGCAAGTCGGGCGCCGGCAAGTCGACGCTCGTCAAGCTGCTGCGCCGGCAGTTCGAGCCGCAAGGCGGTCGTATCCTGATCGACGGGCAGAACGTTGCTGATGTGACCTGGGATTCGGTCAACGAATCCATCGCCGAAGTGCAGCAGATGCCGGGCGTGTTCCACCGGCCGGTGCGCGACAACATCCGCTATTCGAAACCCGAAGCCGACGAAACCGTCGTGGTCTCGGCCGCGAAGGATGCGCATGCGCACGACTTCATCACGGGCCGCGAGGCGGGCTACGACACGATCGTGGGCGAGCAGGGGATCAAGCTCTCGGGCGGCGAGCGCCAGCGCGTGGCGATTGCGCGCGCCTTGGTGAAGGACGCGAAGATCCTCGTGCTCGACGAGGCGACGTCGTCGCTCGATTCGGAGAGCGAGCATCTGATTCAGGAGGCGCTGTTCGAGCTGATGAAGGGGCGCACGGTGATCGCGATCGCGCACCGGCTGTCGACGATCGTCGGCATGGATCGCATCGTCTATCTCGAGAACGGGCGCATCGTCGAGCAGGGCAGCCACGCGGAGCTGATTGCGCGCGGAGGACCTTATGCGCAGCTGTGGAATCGCCAGGTCGGCGGATTCATCGACGCTGCTTGAGGACGATCGCATCGGCCGCGATGCAATCGCGACGTCATGAGGGTATGAATCTCGTTGCAAAATCCAAACCGACGTTCTATTTTTGTTCCTTCCTGCTTCGCCCACTGAAAGGGCGGCGCGGGCTGCTATTTGACAGTGTCAGGTCATGCAAATGCCGTCGTGGCTGAACCGCGCGGCGTACGTTGCGGCGCGCCCTCGTTTCAAATCTTCAACTCAATCCTCGACGGGCGCGAAGCGGCTCTTCGTGACGTCACATGTGATGCATGCGTGATGGCAGTTTTGGCTCAAATCAGCCGATGTGATGGCGTGATGGATCGGATTGCATATGTTTTCGCAGCAGGGATTTCGCTCAACCCGCCCTGCTAGCGCTGCTTGAGATTCAGCTCGAGCGGCTTCTTCGCTTTCTGCTTGGCTTTGATCTCGGCGATGGTTGCTTCGAGCGCCTTGAGGCGCTCGGCGCCCGAGGGGTGTGTTTTCGCGACCGACGTTGCGCGCGTGGTTTCGTTCAAGCGCTGCCAGAACGTCTCCGCTGCGGTGACGTCGAAGCCGGCTCGGGCCATGAAGTAGAGGCCGGCGTAGTCGGCTTGCTTTTCGTTGGCAAGGGAGAAGGGCGGGCTGACCGTACCGGCGACGGCAGAGCCGATGGTGGCGCGCACGAAGGCGTCGAGTATACCGCCCGGCTTGCGCTGCTCCGTCGGCGTGTTCTTGAGGTGACCCAAAATATTGTGTGCGAGTTCGTGGCCGAGGATCAGCGCCAACTCGTCGTCCGACTGAGTTAGATCGAAGAGGCCCGTTGTGACCGCGAGCACGTGCCCGTCGGCAGCAGCGTTGATCTCGGGGCTGCGGACGAGGAGCGTCGGAAACTCACACACGGTGTCCGGCTTGACCGTTACGTCGCCACCGCCGGCGATGCGCAGGCGCACCGATCCCTTTCTTGCGGCAGCGTTCGACAGCGTGATGAAGCGCTCGGTGGCGCCTTTGCCCGCGTGCACCGCCTCGTCGTTGACGTGGGTGATGACGGCGCCGGGCTTTAGCCCCGCTTCGGACGCGGGCGCGTTCTCGACGGCGAGCGCCACGGTGACGGCATCGGTCAGGCTGAAGGCGCTTTGCAGGTGCGTGCGGTCTTCTTCGCTCGGGAAATTGGCGAGCGACCAGACGATGAGGCCGAGATCGGGTCTCGTTTGCCTTTGCTTTTCGCAGTAGCCGGCGGCCGATTTGCGCAAGCGAAAGCCGACGCTTTCGACGCGCGCGCGCTGCTCCATGTAGCGCTCGAGGCCGTTCGTCACACTGACTGGGGGTGCGGACGGTGTGGTCGTCACCGGCGGCGTGTCGGGCGTCGAGGCGCAGGCCGCAACGAGCAACGCCAACGTCAGCGAGATGCTTGCTCTGATATGGCGCATCGCGAACACCGCCTCAGTCGAGTTGATAGACGAGCGACTTAAGATAGGCCGTTTCGGGCAGCATGGGATGGACGGGGTGGTCTGGTGCCGCGCCGCTCGCGCGGATCAGCCGTCCGGCGCGCCCAGCGCGGGCAAGGCCGAGCGCGCACTCCTGCTGGAAGCGCTCGGCGTTGATCGCATGGCTGCAGGACGAGAGGCAGAGGAAGCCGCCGGGGGCGACCAAGGGGGCCGCGAGGCGGGCGAGTTTGCGATAGCCGCGCGCGCCGGATTCGAGGTCTTTCTTTGAGCGGACAAAGGGCGGCGGATCGCATGCGACGATGTCGAAGCGCTCGCCGGAGGGCGCAAGTTCTTCCAGCTCGACCAGGACGTCGCAGCGGCGGAATTCGCTTCGGTCGGTCAGATCGTGGGCGCGCGCCGTTTCTGTTGCGGCGTCGAGCGCGCTTTGCGACGAGTCGAGGAACACGGCCGATTTTGCGCCTGCCTTGAGGGCACCGAGACCGAGTGCGCCGGTGTAGGAAAAGGCGTCGAGAAGGGTCGCACTTTTCGCCAAGGCGATAAGGAACGCGCGATTGTCGCGTTGATCGAAGAACCAGCCGGTCTTCTGGCCGTTTATCGGATCGACGCGATGGCGGACGCCCGCTTCCTCGACATGGACGCCGGGTGCGAGATCGCCGTGCGCGATGCGCACATCGTCTTTCAGGCCTTCATGCGCGCGCGAGGGCGAGTTGCTTTTGATCAGAAGCCCGCGCGGCGAAAATTCGGCGCGCAAGGCGTCGATCCAAAGCGGCGACAGAGCGTCCATTCCGGCCGTGCCGGATTGCGCGACCAGAACGTCGTCGAAGCGATCGACGACGAGGCCCGGACAGAAATCGGCTTCGGCGTGGATCAGGCGATAGAAGGGCGCGCCGATCAGCTTGTCGCGAAGTGCGCGCGCACGTTCGAAGCGTTCGCGGAAAAACTCCGCATCGATCTTGGCGCCCGGTCGCGGCATCAAGAGCCGCGCCGCGATCAGGCTGTGCGGATTGAAATAGGCGGTGCCGAACTGCGCTTCCTTGTCGTCGACGACATCGACAAGCGTTCCGGGCGGCAGCGCCTTCGAGGCGCGGTCCATGACGACTTCGTTCGAATAGACCCACGGCGAGCCGCTGCGAATGCGGGCACCGTGCTTGGGCTGTAGGCGAAGTTTTGCGCGCGCCGTCACAGCATCGCCGCGAGGACGCGGTCGGGCGGTTTGTGTCCGTCGGCAAAGGTCTTGATGTTGATGATGACCTTCTCGCCCATGTCGATGCGGCCTTCCAAGGTCGCCGATCCCATATGCGGCAAGAGCACGACGTTCTTGAGCTTCAGGAGCTTCGGATTGACCGCGGGTTCGTGTTCGAACACGTCGAGGCCCGCGCCCGCGAGTTCGTTCGCCTCAAGCATGCGGGCGAGTGCATTCTCGTCGATCACTTCGCCGCGCGCGGTGTTGACGATGTAGGCGGTGGGCTTCAACAGCTTCAGGCGGCGCGCGGACAGCAAATGATAGGTTGCCGGGGTGTGGGGGCAATTGACCGAGACGATGTCCATGCGCGCCAGCATCTGATCGAGGCTGTCCCAGTAGGTCGCCTCCAACTCTTCCTCGATCGGCTTCGGCACGGGTTTGCGATTGTGATAGTGGATTTGCAAGCCGAAGGGTTTCGCGCGGCGCGCGACGGCCTGGCCGATGCGGCCCATGCCGATGATGCCGAGGCGCTTTCCGGTGATGCGCTGGCCCAGCATCCAGGTCGGCGACCAGCCCTTGAAGTCGCCCTTCGAGAGAACGTTCGCACCGTCGACGAGACGGCGCGGCACGGCGAGGATCAGCGCCATGGTGATGTCGGCCGTGTCGTCGGTCAGGACGCCCGGCGTGTTCGTCACCGTGATGCCGCGGGCGCGCGCGGATTCCAGGTCGATGTTGTCGACGCCGGCACCGAAATTGGCGATCAGCTTCAGCTTTTCGCCGGCGCGCGACAGGATGCGACCGTCCAGCCGGTCGGTCACCGTCGGCACCAGCACGTCGGCCGTCTGAACCGCCTGGATCAGGTCCTCGCGCGACATCGGCGTGTCATCGACGTTGAGGCGCGCGTCGAACAGCTCTCGCATGCGCGTTTCAATGACGTCGGGCAGTTTACGGGTGACGATGACGAGGGGTTTCTTCACGGCCATCTGAAATCAGTCGAAAACAAGGGTCGATCCCTTCTCTAGCAGAGGGAGGGGCGAAGTTCCTAGGGTCTAACGATTCGTATCTTTCTCTTCGCCTGATAACCCAAAATTAAGCGCGTACGCGCTGATATTGCTCATCATTTTCCACGTTCGAGACCAACCCGGCGCGAGCCACGCGGGGCCGGGCATGAGGGAAGCTTTGCGCAGTCTGATCGCTCTTTGCCTCTGTCTCCTTTTGAGCCCGCTCGCGGCCGCCAAGCCGGTGCAGCGCGACCCGGTCCCGCATCCGCGGCCGAAGCCCGTCATGGAGGCCGCGTTGCATTCGTCGGCCGCCACCGTCGCGCCGCCGCCGATGGTCGCGTCGGGGCTGCCGGTGCCGCGCTGGGTCACGGTCAAGGCGCCGCGCGTCAATGTTAGGCGCGGGCCGTCGCTCGATCTCGATGTTCTTTGGACCTACGTGAAGCCCGGCGTGCCGGTCGAGGTCATCGCCGAATACGACACGTGGCGGCGTATCCGCGATGCGGACGGGGGAACGGGCTGGGTCAAGGCCGCGATGCTAGACGGGCGGCGCAACGTGACGGTGACGGGGCGCGTCAACACCGCGATCCTGGCGGCGCCCAAAGCGGATGCCGACGCCGTCGCTTTCGCGGAGCCGGGGTTGGTCGCCCAGCTCGTCGCGTGCGACGGCGAGTGGTGCGAAATTTCCACGCGCGGTTATGACGGCTTCGTCTCACGCGACCGGTTGTGGGGCGTCTACGCGGACGAGGCGCCGAAGTAGCGACCTCGCTCACAACATCCGTCAAGAGCCCGGCTATGACGAGTTTGGTTAGAGCCCGTCGAACAGGGCCGTCGACAGATAGCGTTCGGCGAAGGAGGGGATGATCACCACGATCGTCTTGCCCGCCATGTCCTTGCGCGTGGCGACTTCGAGGGCCGCGG
Organism: Micropepsaceae bacterium; assembly: GCA_041477875.1. Taxonomy (GTDB): domain Bacteria; phylum Pseudomonadota; class Alphaproteobacteria; order Micropepsales; family Micropepsaceae; genus SZUA-430. Next base: position 5,556 of record JBGOVA010000065.1, read on the forward strand.
CGATCGCCGCACCCGACGAGATGCCGCCGGGGATGCCTTCGAGCTTTGCCGCTTTGCGCGCGGTCGCGAAGGCGGTTTCGTTGGCGACGGTGATGATTTCGTCGATGATGCTGCGGTCGAGGATGCCGGGGACGAAGCCGGCGCCAATGCCTTGAATCTTGTGCGGGCCGGGTTGGCGGCCGGAGAGGACGGCGCTGTCTTCGGGCTCGACGGCGACCATGCGCACCGAGGGCTTGCGCTGCTTCAGGACTTGGCCGACGCCGGTGATCGTGCCGCCGGTGCCGACGCCCGAGATCACGACGTCCACTTTGCCGGCCGTGTCGTTCCAGATTTCTTCGGCCGTCGTTCGCTTGTGGATCGCCGGGTTCGCGGGGTTCTCGAACTGCTGGGGGATGATGGCGTTCGGGATTTCCTTCGCCAGTTCCTGGGCGCGGGCGACGGCGCCCTTCATGCCCTGTGCCGCCGGGGTGAGTTCGAGCTTCGCACCCAAAAGCAACAGCATCTTGCGGCGTTCGATCGACATCGATTCCGGCATCACCAGGATCAGCGGATAGCCCTTTGCCGCCGCAACGAAGGCAAGCGCGATGCCGGTGTTGCCGGACGTCGGTTCGATCAGCGTCGTGTTCGGTTTGAGGAGGCCGCGCGTTTCAAGGTCTTCGATCATCGAGACGCCGATGCGGTCCTTGACGCTGGAGAGCGGGTTGAAGAATTCAAGCTTTAGCAAGATGTCGGCTTTGGCGCCCGCTTCCTTCGCCATGCGATTGAGGCGCACGAGCGGGGTATCGCCGATCGTTTCGGTGATGGAGTTGTAGACGCGGCCGCGGCCCGGCGCTTTGTGCGGTTGGGGCTGTTCCTTGCGGGCGGCATCGTTCATCGGCGCGTTCCTTCTTGGATTGAGTTCAGATGGCGAAATCGGCGCGCGCGCCGATCGGCTCCGCTAAGCCCTTTTCCTCGGCTCTGCGGCACAGGTCTTCGACGGTGATGGTGTCGAGCTGATGCATCAGCCCGCCGTGAATTTCCTCGACCAGCGGGCGCACGACACGCTCGCCGATGGGCGAGGATCCGTTCAAGGGCGGCTCGTCGGCGGTTTCGAGTTCGGCGACGATGCGCACGATCTCGCCCGCCGTGATGCGGCGACGCTCGCGCGCGAGACGATAACCGCCGCGGGGGCCGCGCACGCCCTTCAAAACGCCGGCGCGCACGAGGGCCTGCATCACCTGCTCGAGATAGCGATGGGGCACGCCCTGGCGGCGGGTGATTTCCTTCGATTGCACGGGTTCGGGGCGCGAGTTGCAGGCGATGTCGACCACCGCCTCGAGCGCTAAAATCGCTTTGCGCGACAGGCGAAGCATGGTTAGCCCCCCCTCTTTGCGGCGATGCCGGTCGAGCCGAAACCGCCCTCACCGCGATCGGTCTCGGGCAATGCCTCGACGTGATCGAAGCGCGTCGGCGCGACCGCCGCGATGACAAGCTGCGCGATGCGGTCGCCGCGCGAGACGCGGAACGGCTCGGGCCCGTGATTGATTAAGATCACCTTCACTTCGCCGCGGTAGTCGGCGTCGATCGTGCCGGGCGCGTTCAAGACGGTGACGCCGTGCTTCAGCGCGAGGCCCGAGCGCGGGCGCACTTGGCCTTCGAAACCTTCGGGGATCGCGACAGCGATGCCTGTTGCGACGGCGTGAACGGCGCCGGGCTGGATCGTCACGTCTTCGGCTGAGACCAAATCGGCGCCCGCGGCGCCCGCTGTGGCGCGCGCAGGCGGGTTTAGACCGCGACCGTGCGGCAAAGTGAGAATCTGAACGGAGACTTCGGTCATGCGGCCGCTCCCTTGAAATGCGCGGCGATCTTTTGGGCAAGGCGCGCGGCGACTTCGGCCTTCGCCAGTTTGGGCCAGGTTTCGGCGGCGGACGCGGAGATCAGGTGCACGGTGTTTTCGTCACCGCCCATGACGCCCGTTGCGGGCGAAACATCGTTGGCCACGATCCAATCGCAGCCTTTCTTCACGCGTTTCGCCTTCGCGTTCTCGACGACCTTTTCGGTCTCGGCGGCAAAGCCGATGACGAGGCGCGGGCGAGAAGTGCCCTGTGTCGAGAGCGTGTGAAGTATGTCGGGGTTCTCAATCAGCTTCAGGGCGCGCGGGCCGGCCGCGTCCTTCTTGATCTTCTGGTTGGGCGCGTGATCGACGCGCCAGTCGGCGACGGCCGCCGCGCACACGGCGACATCGACGGGCAAGGCGTTTTCGCAGGCGGCGAGCATTTCGTGCGCCGTCTCGACATGTACGAATTTGACGCCGCGCGGCTGAGCCAGCGTCGTCGGTCCCGAAATGAGCGTGGTGTCGGCGCCCAAGCTGCACAAGGCACTCGCGATCGCGTAGCCTTGCTTGCCGGACGAGCGATTGGCGATGTAGCGCACGGGATCGATCGGTTCATGCGTCGGTCCGGCGGTGACGAGCGCGTGGATGCCCGCAAGCGCGTTGCCGGCGTTGCTTGCCGCGAACTGCGCCTCGATCGCCGTGATGATCTCGGCGGGTTCGGCCATGCGGCCGGGGCCGAATTCGCCGCAGGCCATGTCGCCGTCGTTCGGTCCGACGATCGCGATCCCGTCGGTCTTGAGCCGGGCGATGTTGCGCTGGGTCGCGTGATGCAGCCACATGCGCACGTTCATGGCCGGTGCGATCAGCACGGGCTTGTCGGTTGCGAGGAGCGCGGTCGCCGCAAGGTCGTCGGCACGGCCTTGCGCCATCTTGGCGATGAGGTCTGCGGTCGCTGGGGCCACGACGAGCAGGTCCGCGTCGCGCGAGAGCTGGATGTGGCCCATCTCGGCTTCGTCGGTCAGGCTGAACAGATCCTGGTAGACTTTGTCGCCCGTAAGGCTCGAGACGGAGAGCGGCGTGACGAAGTGGCCGCCGGCGAGGGTCAATATCGCACGCACGCTAGCGCCGCGTTCGCGCAAGCGGCGGATCAGTTCCAAGCTCTTGTAGGCGGCGATGCCGCCGCCGATGATGAGCAGAATGCGTTTGCCGTTGAGCACGCCGCGCCCCTATTTCTACGGAGGATATGGGAATTATATCAAATCACCACAAGTGCGCGTGGAAACTTTTTGTGATGGTGTCGGAATTGTAACCCGTTGATTTTTTAGGGTTTTAGAGCTGAGCGATAGCGAGCACGGCGAGGGCCAGTGCACCGATCCAGATGGCCACCCGCACGTGAGCGGTGCTTTTGGCCTCGGCCGTGCCGATTGCCTTGGCGGTATCCGGATGAAGCCTGAGACCGTTTGAGGAGAGCATCGCGGCGATTTGTTCGGCGTTACGCAGGACCTCCGGCAGCGCGGTGAGAGCGCGGCCCAATGAGGACATGCCTTCGGCCGCTTCCTTGAAGCGCGCTTGGGGCCCGATGGATTCCATCATCCATTGCTCGACGACGGGTCGCGCGGACTCCCACATCGAATGTTGCGGATCGAGCTGGCGCGCAACGCCTTCGACGACGACCATCGTCTTTTGCAGCATTATGAGTTGCGGCTGCATCTCCATATCGAAGAGGCGCGTCACTTCGAAAAGCTGCGAGAGCAGGCGCGCCATCGAGACGTTGCTCGCGGCGCGGCCGAAGATGGGCTCGCCGATCGCGCGGAGGGCCTGCGCGAAATCGTCGACGGAATGGCGCGGCGGCACGAAGCCGATCTGCAAGTGAATGTCCGCGACGCGGCGGTAATCGCGCGCGAGGAAACCGCCGAGGGTCTCGGCCATGAAGCGGCGCGAGATCGCGTCAAGGCGGCCCATGATGCCGAAGTCGACGGCGACGAGGCGGCCTTGATCGTCGACGAAGAGATTACCCGGGTGCATGTCGGCGTGGAAGAAGCCGTCGCGCAGGGCGTGCTTCAAGAAACTCTGAATGACCATCGTCGCGAGGCGCTTGACGTCGTGGCCCTTGGCGATGAGGGCGTCGCGATCCTTAAGCGATGTCGCGTCGATCCATTCGGTTGCGAGGACGCGGCGCGTCGTGAGATCCCAGTCGACGGTGGGCACGCGGAAGTCTGCGTCCTTCGCGGTGTTTGTGGCCAATTCCGTCGCGGCGGCGGCTTCCAGGCGTAGATCCATTTCGATGGCGACGGAGCGCGCAAGCGTGTCGACCAGTGCGGTCGGCTTGAGGCGCGGCATGTCGGGTACGAAGCGTTCGGCCATGCGCGCGGCCCAGGCGAAGGCTTCGAGTTCCTCGGCGAATTCGCGTTCGACGTTGGGACGAAGAAGTTTCAAGGCGCGCAAACGTGGCGCTTCGCTGTCGCCGGTCGGAACGAGCGAAACCTTGTGGACCTGCGCGATCGACGCGGCGGCGACGGCCTCGCCGATGTCGCCGATCAGGGCGACGTGAGCGGCGTCGAGTTCTTGCGCGAGCATGCGGCGCGCTTCGTCGAGGGGAAATGGCGGCAGGCGATCTTGTAACTCAGATAGATCGAGTGCGATTTCGTCGCCGATGACGTCGGGGCGCGTCGCCAGGAACTGCCCTGCTTTGATGTAAGAGGGGCCGAGCTTGGTCAGGGCACGCGCAAGGCGTTGGCCCGAACGGCCATGCATCTCTGCTTTCGATTTGCGGAAGAATAACGCGAGCAGGCGCAATTGCGGCGGCGCGAGGCCCGCCCATTCGGGCGGCGGCAGGACACCATGGGCGCCGAGCACGCGTGCAGCCCGCGTCAATCGCCGGATCATGGAGAACGACCGGAACATCTAAAACTTCCAGCCGGAGTGCATGGCGACGATGCCGCCGGAGAGGTCGCGCCATTTCACTTGCTTGAATCCGGCCGTCTCGATCATCGACGCGAACTTTTTTTGCGGCGGAAAGCGCCGGATGCTCTCGACGAGGTATTCGTAGGCTGCGCGGTCATTCGCTATCGCTTGCCCGATGGCCGGAATGGCGTTGAACGACCAGAGGTCGTAAAGGCGCTCCAGCATCGGGTTGTCGACCTTAGAAAACTCTAAACAGAGGAAGCGACCGCCGGGTTTGAGGACGCGGTGCGCCTCGGCCAGCGCCTTCTCGATATGGGTGACGTTGCGGATGCCGAAGGCGATCGTATAGGCGTCGAAAATTCCTTCTGCCAACGGCAATCTCTCGGCGTCGCCGCACGCGAAGGCGACGCGATCGGCGGCGCCGCGCTCGTGCGCGCGGTCGCGGCCGACGGCAAGCATTTCGGGATTGATGTCGCAGACGAGGGCGCTTGCGCTGCCCTTTTTCGAGGCCAGGCGATCGAAAAAGCGGAATGCGATGTCGCCGGTGCCGCCCGCTACGTCGAGCAACCGAGTGTCGGGCGAGGGCGACAGCCAGTCGATCAGCGCCTGCTTCCAGACGCGGTGGACGCCCAGCGACATCAGGTCGTTCATGACGTCGTAGCGCTGCGCCACGCTCGAAAAGATGCGGCCGACCAGGCGCGATTTCTCATTTTCCGCCACGTCGCGGAAGCCGAAGGAAACGGTGCGCTTGTCGTCGGTCATGAGGTCCACCGGAACATAGTGCTCGCAATTCCCTTGAGCTACGTTACACAGCGTCCCATGCCCGAACTTCCCGAGGTCGAAACCGTCCGCCAGGGGCTCGTGCCCGTGCTCGAAGGGCGCAAGCTTGCGCGCGTGACCGCGCGGCGGCCGGATTTGCGCATCCCGCTGCCCAAGGGATTTGCCGCACGGTTAACGGGACGGCGCGTCGAGAAGCTCACGCGGCGCGCGAAGTACATCCTGGCGCACCTCGACGGCGACGAGATCCTGCTCATGCACCTGGGCATGTCCGGGCGGTTCACGGTGCACGGCTCACAGTCGGAGAACGGCCTCGGTCCGCACGATCATATCGTGTTCGAAACAGACGCCGGCGACAGCGTCGTGTTCACCGACCATCGCCGTTTCGGTCTGATGACGCTTTTGAGGGCGCAGGATGCCGAGAAACACAAACTGCTGGCCAATCTCGGGCCGGAGCCCCTGTCGAACGCATTCTCGCCCGCGTATCTCGATGGCGCGCTCAAAGGCAAACGGACGCCCATCAAAGCCGCGCTGCTCGATCAGCGCGTCGTCGCCGGGCTCGGCAATATATATGTGTGCGAGGCGCTGTTTCGCGCGCACATTTCGCCGAAGCGGAGCGCGAGCACGGTTCCGGGCGCGCGTTCGATTATTCTCGTCGAAAAAGTAAAGCGGGTTCTTGAGGCGGCGATCAAAGCGGGCGGTTCCACCTTGCGCGACTACAAGCATACGAACGGGGAACTCGGCTATTTCCAAAAGACGTTTTCTGTGTACGACCGCAAGGGTGAAACATGTGTGACGAAAGGTTGCGGCGGGCGCGTGAAGCGTTTGGTGCAATCCGGCCGTTCGACGTTTTATTGCGCGAAGTGTCAGCGCTAGCGGCGAAGGGTCTGTTGCGCTAAACCCTGCGGCCAAATCCAGAGGCCCGATCTCCCATGACATTTGAAACGATCAAAACGGAAACGCGCGGCGCGGTGCGGCTCATCACGCTCAATCGCCCGCAGGCGCTCAATGCTTTGAACAGCCAACTCGTCGACGAACTCGGCGCCGCGCTCGATCAAGCGGAAGCCGATCAAGGCGTGCGCTGCATCGTGCTGACGGGATCGGAGAAGGCGTTTGCCGCCGGCGCCGACATCAAGGAGATGCAGCCGAAAACCTACATGGATGCGTTCGGCGAGGACTTCATCACGCGCAATTGGGAGCGCGTGACGCGTTGCCGCAAGCCGGTGATCGCAGCGGTCGCGGGCTTCGCGCTCGGCGGTGGATGCGAACTCGCCATGATGTGCGACTTTATCATCGCCGGCGACAACGCGAAGTTCGGGCAGCCGGAAATCAAGCTCGGCGTGATGCCGGGTTCAGGCGGGACGCAACGACTCACGCGTTTCGTCGGCAAGTCGAAGGCGATGGAAATGTGCTTGACAGGACGGATGATGGACGCGGCCGAAGCCGAGCGTTCCGGCCTCGTCAGCCGCATCGTGCCGGTTGCCGAGCTTCTCAACGAGGCGATGAAGACGGCCGAGGCGATTGCCGAACTGTCGCTGCCGATCGTGATGATGGCGAAGGAGTCCGTGAACCGTTCTTACGAGACCACGCTGGCCGAAGGCGTGCGGTTTGAGCGCCGACTGTTCCACTCGATGTTTGCGACCGCGGACCAAAAAGAGGGTATGTCGGCCTTCATCGAAAAGCGGAAACCGAAGTTCGAACACCGTTGACGAAACCGACAGCAATTGCTGGTTGACGCTTCCCGCTGGCCGCGTCTATAACCCGCGGCCCTACGGCAACAGTGCAAGACCTTGAAGGACTAATCCCCATGGCGAATATCCGCTCGGCAGCGAAGGCAGCGCGCAAAGCCAAGCGCCGCGAAGCCATCAATGTCGCGCGCAAGAGCCGGGTCCGCACGTCCGTTCGCAAGGTCGAAGAGGCCATCGCCAGCGGCGATGCCAAGGCTGCGGCGGAAGCGCTGCGCGCGGCTCAGCCGGAGATCATTCGGGGCGCCAATAAGCGCGTCCTGCACAAGCGCGCGGCGGCGCGCAAAGTGTCGCGCCTGACGCGGCGCGTGAAAGCGCTCGCGAAGTAAGTTCGCGCCGCCGGCCGCTTCGTCATCTGGACTTAAACTATATTTAATCTCGATCGAAGTTCACTGACGGCGTCATGCGCACGTCGTGCGTACACGCGGATATGCCGGGCCGTCACAAAACTGAAACCGTCCGTCTACAGATCATTGATGAAACTGCCACATTGACGGGCGTTTTCCGCAGAACTAGTGTGGTCGGAAGCTGAGGAAACATATGGCTTTTCTTAGCGTCTTGCGCGCGTCGTGCGCCTTTTCCCCCTCTTCGTAAATGTGTCGCGGAAGCTTTGCAATGCGCACGAAGTGCGACAACTTCTGTAACGTTCTTCGTATGGTCCACTTGCGCGCAGATGGTGTCTGGATTATGGTAAACATCAGATAAATGTGGGACGCCGACGAATGAATAAGAACATAAGACGAGGGCTCGAATTGGCGTGGCGGTTGGTCGGCAAGTCGCCGACGAGTACCTTCTAGTATAGCTGACTTACTCGACAGGTCATTCTCTTCGTAAAACTGCTGTATTGTTTTGGCTGCGGCGTAAGTCGTGGGCTGAGTCGTTTTGCCTACTTGGGGTTGGGGCGCGCAATGGCCTATTCCGGCGACATTCAACCGACTGAAGCGTGGGAGATGCTGAAAGGCGATCCCAAGGCTCAGCTCGTGGACGTGCGCACGGCCGCCGAGTGGAATTTCGTCGGCGTGCCGGACCTGTCCGCGGCCAGGCGGGCGACGATCCTGATCGAATGGCAAAGCTTTCCCAGCATGGCGCGCAATCCGCAATTCGAGAGCTTGGTGGCTGAGCGGCTGAAGGCCGCGGGCGCCGATGCGCAAACGCCGGTCGCGTTCCTGTGCCGGTCAGGCGCGCGCAGCAAGGCGGCGGCGATCGCCATGACCGCCGCGGGATTTTCGAAATGCTTCAACGTGGTCGGCGGCTTCGAAGGCGATATCGATAGCAGCCGGCAGCGCGGGCGGACGAACGGGTGGAAGGCGCAAGGCCTTCCTTGGCAGCAGACATAACTTCGAACTCTGAGGGGCGTTCGAAGGGACTTTCGTGCCGTCGGTGTTGGGGCGTCGGTCAAGTGCAAGCTTCGTTCGTAGGCGTGCGCCGTGACCTTCCCGAGTATGATGCGTGGCGTTGGGCACGGGCGGTTTCGGCCGTCCGTAATTGGGGGTGTTCGTCCAACGGACGAAGGGTCGGAAGATGGTTGCGCGTTCGAGCGAGTGACGCAGCCGGGGTATAGCAAAGGCAAAAAGGGAAAAAAACACAGTGACCTCTCAAGAAACGACACCCACCGGGAACGAAAAATTTGATGTGATCTGGGCGCGCGTGCGCGAACTCCTCAAAATCGAACTGGGAGCACAACGCTTTCAGTACTGGATTGATCCCTTAAAAATCGTATCGGCCGACGATACGCGCGTCATCATCGCCTGTACGAGCCGTTTCGAGCGCGACAAGGTTGTGGAAAGCCACGGCGAGCGCATCGCGAACATGATCGCGGAGCTGGCGCCGGGCCTCGGTGCCGTCGACTTCATCGTGGAAGCACGTCCGCGCGCGGTGACGCCGCCCGCCGCAAGCGCCCGCGCAACGACGCTGGACAGCCTTGCCGCGCCGATCACGGAACCGGTGTTGGTGCAGGGATCGACGCCGCTCAACCGCACCTACACGTTCGACAACTTCATCACTGGGCGTTCCAACCAGATCGCGTTTCAGGAAGCCAAGCGCACGGCCGATGCCGAGCAGCCGGTGAGCAATCCGCTGTTCTTCTACGGGCCGACGGGTCTTGGGAAGACGCATTTGATGCACGCGATCGCCTGGCGGAAGCTGCAGCAGAATCCGAACCTGCGCGTGCTGCTGATCACGGCCGAAACGTTCATGCGCCTCTTCGTCACGGCGCTGAGGGCGAACGACACGATCGCGTTCAAGAACCAGATGCGCAACGTCGATCTGTTGCTCGTCGACGATCTGCATTTCGTGCTCGGCAAGGAGGCGACGCAGGAAGAGCTTCTGGCGGCGCTCGATTGGCTCAGCGACAACCAGAAGCAGATCATTCTTTCGGCCGACCGTTCGCCGTCGCTGTTCGAGAATATTTCGGACCGCGCGCGCTCGCGGTTGCTGAAAGGGGCCACGATCGAAATCGCGCCGACCGATTTCGAGCTCAGGCTTGCGATCCTCGAAGCCAAGGCGCGCGTGGTGTCGCGCGAGCGTCCGGGCTTCGTGCTCAACACGGAGGCTGCCCACTTCATGGCGCAGCGCATCAACACCAATACGCGCGAGCTTGAAGGGGCATTGAATCGCGTGGTCATGCAGTGCGCCGACGGTGCGCGGCCGATCACGATCGAGAATTTGAATCTTTGGCTTCAGGATTTCTTGCGCGCGTACGATCGCCGGGTCACGATCGAGGAGATCAAGAAGAAGGTCGCGGAACATTACGGTCTGAAAGTGGCCGACTTGGAAAGCCCCAACCGTTCGCGGTCGATCGTCCGCCCACGGCAGATTGCGATGTATCTCGGGAGACTGCTCACGCCGCGCTCGTATCCGGAAATCGGAAGGAGATTCGGCAACCGTGACCACACGACGGTCATGCATGCGGTCGAGACCATTACGCGTCTGATCGGCCTCGATCCTGCCTTCGGCGAGGAGGTGGAGCAGCTGCGTCTCTCCATCCGGAACTGGCCGATTGAAGGCCCGTCAGCGGCTCCCAGACCCGGTGCGAGCACGGAGGGCGATCAACCTCAAGTTTGACGCTGAATTAGTCTTTTGTTTCAATAAGTTATGAAGTGAACGCGCGCGGCGCCCCGGGGTCGATTCCTGTTCCCTTGGGGCGCCGCATGCCGTTATATTCCAACTTGCGTCGCCGCGCTTGGCGGCCTTCGGGCGAACCCTCGACCGGATGCCGCAATTGGGCGCGGCCTTTTCGTCTTCACCCCACGCTACATTCGGACGTCGTATGCGGATCACAATCGAACGGGCGAGCCTTCTCAAAGCCTTGAATCACGTGCAGAGCGTCGTCGAACGGCGCAACACGATCCCGATCCTCTCCAATGTCTTGCTCAACGCCGAAAAAGGAAAGCTGTCGCTGACCGCGACGGACCTCGACATCGAAGTCGTCGAGTCGGTGGGCGCCGACGTGGTTCGCAGCGGGGCGACGACGGCCTCGGCGCATACGCTCTACGATATCGTGCGCAAGCTGCCCGACGGCGCGCAGGTCCAGCTTGAGTTCGGCGAGGGCGACGGGCGGCTGACGCTTTCGGCGGGGCGCTCGAGATTCCAGCTGCAGGCCTTGCCGCGGGAAGATTTTCCGACCATGGCGGCCGGGACGTTGCCGCATAAGTTTTCGCTGCCGTCGGCGGATCTGGCCGAACTCATCGACAAGACGCGGTTCGCGGTTTCGACCGAAGAGACGCGCTACTACCTCAACGGCATTTATCTCCATGCACAGGGCGAGAAGAGCAAGACCTTCTTGCGCGCGGTCGCGACGGACGGTCATCGCCTGGCGCGGTTCGAACTCGCGGCCCCGAAAGGCGCCAGCGAAATTCCCGGCGTCATCATTCCGCGCAAGACCGTGAACGAAGTGCGCAAGCTGCTGGAAGATTTCGAGGATGCCGTCGAGATCTCGATATCGGACACGAAAATCAAGTTCGCGATCGGCACCGTGACGCTGACCTCGAAGCTGATCGACGGAACGTTCCCGGAATATCAGCGGGTCATCCCATCGGGGAACGACAAAGTGCTCGAAGTCGTGCGCGACGAGCTCAAGGAAGCCGTCGACCGCGTGTCGACAGTATCGACGGAAAAGTCTCGCGCGGTGAAGCTCAATCTCGAAAAAGGCAAGCTCACGCTCAGCGTGGTGAGCCCCGAAGCGGGGACGGCGACCGAAGAGCTGCTGATCGAGTACAAGGCGGCGCCCATCGAAATCGGATTCAACGCGCGCTATATCATGGACATCCTTGAGCGTATCGAAGGCGCCAAGGCGATCTTCCTGTTTTCGGACGCGGGGTCGCCGACATTGGTGCGCGACAGCGAAGGCGATGCCGCGCTTTACGTGCTGATGCCGATGCGGGTGTGAGCGTTGCAAGGGTGCGAGTGGATATGAGTCGTGGGGGCCAGATGGGGGGGCAGATGGCGGAGATGCCGGCGTGCGCAGGCGCGCGCGTCGCGGTCACGCGACTGATGCTCACGAATTTTCGCTCCTACGGCATGCTGGACCTGAAGATCGACGCGCAACACGTGGTGCTGACGGGGCCGAACGGCGCGGGCAAGACCAATGTGCTGGAGGCGCTTTCGATGCTGGCGCCCGGACGTGGTTTGCGCGGCGTGCGGCTCGGCGATTTGGCGCGCCATGCGCCTGGCGATGAAACGCAGCGGCCGTGGGCGGTGTCCGCGACGCTGAGCCTGCCTGCCGGCGAGACCCAGCTTGGCGTCGGGTACCTGCCGGGCAGCGACGACGCCGGCGTCACGAAGCGTGCGGTGCGCATCGACGGCGTGCCCGTGTCCAATCCGGCGCAATTGGCCGAGCGCATTCGCTTGATCTGGCTGACGCCTTCGATGGACCGTCTGTTCATCGACGGCGTGTCGGAGCGGCGGCGGTTTCTCGACCGGTTGATCGCGAGCTTTGATCCGGCGCATGCCCGGCGTTGGGGCGCCTACGAGATCGCCATGCGCGAACGGCTTGGCGCGCTGCGCGCGGGCGCGCAAGCAGCGTGGCTCAACGCGCTCGAGCGAACGATGGCCGAGCATGCCGTGTCGGTGGCCGCGTCGCGGCTTGCCGGGGTGCAGTGCTTGGCGCGCGTTATGGATGAGCAGCGCGCTTCCGTGTTTCCACGCGCGGACATCGCCGTGGCTGGCGATATCGAGGGATCGCTGGGGCGATCGGCTGCGGTCGAGGTCGAGGACGAACTCGCGGCGAGGCTCGCTCAGTCGCGCTCGAGCGACGCGGAAAGCGGGCGGACTGGGGCTGGGCCGCACCTCACGGATTTCGTCGTGCGCCATCACGAGAAGGGCCGCGAAGCGCAGGACTGTTCGACGGGTGAGCAGAAGGCTCTGTTGATCCGCCTGGTTCTGGCGAGCGCGGCGTTGCCTGCGCCCGGCGCGCCCGAAACGCCGATCCTGCTGCTCGACGAGGTGGCAGCCCATCTCGACGAGACGCGGCGGCGCGCCCTCTTCGATGAGATCGACGCGCTCAAGATTCAAACGTGGATGACCGGAACGGATGTTTCGGCGTTCGCTCCACTCGACGGCCGGGCGCAGTTCCGGCGCGTCGCCGACGGCCAAATCCGGCCTCATTGACCAGAAAAGAAATTTGGAACGACGATGACTCAAGACCCACCCAAAAACGGTGACGACTACGGCGCTGACAGCATCAAGGTGCTGAAGGGCCTTGATGCCGTGCGCAAGCGTCCGGGCATGTATATCGGCGACACAGACGACGGCTCGGGCCTGCATCACATGGTCTATGAGGTCGTCGACAACGCGATCGACGAAACGCTCGCCGGGCATGCGACCGAGATCCTGGTGACGCTCAACCCCGACGGATCGTGCACGGTCTACGACAACGGGCGCGGCATCCCGACCGACATCCACTCGGAAGAAGGCGTGTCGGCGGCCGAGGTCATCATGACCCAACTGCATGCCGGCGGTAAGTTCGACCAGAATTCGTACAAGGTTTCGGGCGGTCTGCACGGGGTCGGCGTTTCGGTCGTGAATGCGCTCTCCGAATGGCTCGATCTGCGGATCTGGCGCGACAACAAAGAGCACTATATGCGCTTCCGCCTCGGCGATCCCGAGGCGCCGCTCGCGGTGGTGGGCGAGGCGCAGGGCAAGCGCGGCACGGAAGTGACCTTCCTGCCGTCAACGACGATCTTCACGATGACCGAGTTCGATTACGCGACACTTGAGCACCGCTTGCGCGAATTGGCGTTCCTCAATTCCGGCGTGACGATCAAGTTCGTCGATGCGCGCGGCGTCGACCGCAAGGAAACCGTGCTGCATTACGACGGCGGGATCGAGGCCTTCGTGCGCTATCTCGACCGCACCAAAACCCCGCTGATCGGCAAGCCGATCACACTCAAGGTCGAGCGCGACGGGATCACGGTCGAAGCGGCGCTGTGGTGGAACGACAGTTACCACGAGAACATGCTGTGCTTCACCAACAACATCCCGCAACGCGACGGCGGCACGCACCTCGCGGGCTTTCGCGGGGCGCTGACGCGCGTGGTCAACGGCTATGCGAACGAGAGCGGTCTGGCGAAGAAAGAGAAGGTGGCTCTGACCGGCGACGACAGTCGCGAAGGCTTGACCTGCGTGCTGTCGGTCAAGGTGCCGGATCCGAAATTCTCGTCGCAAACGAAGGACAAGCTCGTTTCGTCGGAGGTGCGCCCTGTGGTCGAAGGCGCCATCAACGAGATGCTGTCGACGTGGCTCGGGGAGCATCC